>CAMEUH010000155.1 GCA_945938055.1 uncultured Eubacteriaceae bacterium
TGGATTTACTGCCTTAATAACACCAACTGTATTTTCCCATGCACCCGAAACAACAGTAACCGTGTCTCCCACTGCATAATCAACCACTACTGCACCTGAGCCGCTGGACATAATTCCTAACGCACTCATTTCCTTCTCAGTCAAAGGAACCGGCTTGGAACCAGGGCCGACAAATCCGGTAACACCTCTGGTATTTCTTACCACATACCATGAATCATCATTCATAATCATATGAATAAGAACATACCCCGGAAACATCTTCTTTTCTGCGGCTTTCGATGTTCCATTCTTAATCTCAACAACACTTTCCATCGGAACCATTACTTCCAGAATCTGATCTCCCAGATTTCTGTTCTGTACTGTCATCTCGATATTCGCCTTTACCTTATTCTCATATCCGGAATAAGTATGAACAACATACCATTTTGCTTCAGCTGTTTCTGACATATGCCCACCCTTCCTATCTAACGATGAACTCAATACCAGTTCTAACAATCAGATCGATAACGGTAATCACTACGCCAAGTAAAACAGAAACAACTAATACGGCAATTGTTTCCTTTGTCAGAGTGTCCTTGGTAGGCCATGAAATCTTCTTGAATTCCGCTTTCACACCCTTAAACCAACTGGTCTTCTTAACTTCTTCGCTCATTCTTTCACCTCATGACAATAAACTGATTACTTTGTTTCCTTGTGTAATGTGTGTGATTTACAGAACTTACAGTACTTCTTTGTTTCCATTCTGTCAGGATGAGTTTTCTTATCCTTCGTCATGTTGTAATTACGCTGCTTACATTCTGTACATGCCAATGTGATCTTAACGCGCACAACTTCCACCTCCACTTAAATTCTTAATTAACGGTCTTCTTAATTTTAGGCATAAAAAAAAGACCTCTTCCATAGCTAGTCTAATATATCATAACGAAAATGTGTAGTCAACATTTTTTTATGGAATTGTAATAATTTTTTTCTTATGATATCATCATATTGTTGAAAAAGCAAATAAAAAATGAAAGGATTCCTTCTTATGAAATATAAACTATTAGCCTTTGACTTAGATGGCACCCTTACCACCAGCGAAAAGAAAATTTCCAGTCGTACCCGTGAAGCAATCTATGCAGCGCGTCGTGCCGGATGTACCATTGCACTGGCATCCGGGCGTCCGGTTTATGGAATCATGCCGGTTGCCAAAGAACTGGAGCTTGAATCCCTTGGCGGTTACATCCTTGCATATAACGGCGGCTGCATCATCGACTGTAAAACCGGTAATATCATATATGATAAAAAAATCCCTTCCTCGTTAAATGCGGGAATCTGTCAATTTGCCATGGAACGCAGTTATGGCATTCTGACCTATGAAGATGATTGTGTGATTACAAATCAGAAGGATAACCGCTATGTCCAGATTGAAGCTGGAATTAATCATCTCGAGGTAAAACAAATCGACCATCTGGACACCCATGTTACCTTCCCTGTTAATAAATTTCTTATTACGGAAGACCCTGAAACCGTTGAAAATGCAATTCCTGATGTAAGAAAAGCCTTTCCAGAACTTAATGTATTTACATCTGCACCATTTTTTATGGAAATCGTCCCTCAGAACATCGATAAAGCCGATACACTGAATTATCTTTTAAAACATCTTGGATTAGATATCTCTGAACTGGCAGCATTCGGAGACGGAGGCAATGACATTAATATGTTAAAACATTCCGCTCTTGGCATCGCCATGGCAAACGCAAGCGATGAATGTAAAAACGCTGCTGACTACATTACTGCCGATAATGATCACGATGGCTGCGGTATTGCCATTGAAAAAATGATGACCGGGGAATTGTAATCCCGGTCACCACAACCATTTTGTCATCTTTAGCAATAGCCGTCAAACATAATTCCTGCATAGGCACTGGAACTGTAAGGACTCGTAAAACTCTTTGACGGATTCTTATAAGCCACAATCTTCTTATCCAGATATTCCATTGGATTACTAATCATTCCATCAGCCTTACGGATTACCGAATTACGGAAACCTTCTAATCTGGATAGTACCTTGGACACTTCTTCCTTATCCGAAAGTTTTTCTTTTCCCGTATCATTTAAGGTAAGCTTCCCTTCCTGATCAATTGCAAATCCATTTTCCTCCAGTATTGCATGATAAGAATGTGCAATCCGCTCAAATTCATTCAAAAGTCTTCCGCCTCCCTGAAATTTTCCAGAGGACTCTTTTGCAAAATCTACCACTCGGTTATAGCTCTCCATGAAGCTGTTAATATCATCTGCAATCGCCTCAGCATCTTCCTCCACCCGAACGATTACCGGATTTTCACTAACACCATTGAGTGTAATTTCAAAAGTCTTGTTGATGGTAAAACTATTGTTGGCAGAAGAACGCACATCCCCATCAATCGCAAATATTGCATTCGATGAATGCTGTACCGTTCTATCCAGTCCCAGATACTCTACTGCACCTCTTCTATGGGAAGCCTGTTCATCCGAAACCGTAAAAATCAAAGGTTTCATGTTTCTGACACCTGTCGCATCAGACTTCAATGAAATAGCCCCGTTACCCAATGAATCTTCCAGCACTTCACCAGTAACTCCTATCTGTGATTCATTCACCAGCCGTGCAATTTTCTCCTGTATATTTCTTGCTGTGTCCTGCCGTTCCACGTTAAACTGCAATTCATATGTCACACCAGAAATGCCTATATCAAAAGAATAAGTACCTTCTTCCAGCCCCTTTGACTTCGGCTGAAGGTAATGTCCCGTATTTACCTGGTTCGTTGCCAGCTGCTTTACATCAATGGAAAATTCATCAACCGGCGACTTATCTTTTCCAATATATTTCACCTGTGCCACCTGTTCATCCGAAGACACCGCTTTCTGCCTGATCTGAACCGCTCCGGATTCCACATCATTTAATTCTGCTGCCATGTCCTTTAATTCAATGGCGCTTTCCTTGATGTCAATGGCAAGCTTTTGCATATCCTCCGACAGATTTAGTTTATACAGCGGAGAGGTTCTGTTAATGCTAACCATCTTATTATATACATTTTTTAATTCACTACGCTTGTGGGAATCATGGCGTGAGCCTGGTTTTGCCGCATATTGGCTTAGATAATAGGAATATACGTTACTTATCATTAACAGTCACCTCCTTGTCTGTCCTGATATACAACGCCGTCTTGGAAATCCTTTTCCACGGCCACGGATAAATGGGTAGACTAACCCACTTTTCTTTTATTGTACTACAATTCATCGAAAAAGTCACTATTTCTACAAAAAATATTGTATAAAAAAACAGTTAAGGTTATAATCAGAATAAATTACAATAATGGAGACTTCACATGAAAACTGTAAAAATAAAAGACATAACCTTAGAGAAAGGACAGCCAAAAATCTGTCTTCCCATCACCGGAATTACCTCCGGTGAAATCGAGGAGCAAGCCAGAGAGCTTATGAATGTTCCTCGGGATATAATCGAATGGCGTGCCGACTGGTTCGAGGATTTTATGAATCTTACCAGAATTAATGAGGCAATAGAAATGATTCATCATATTATTGGTGACACTCCGCTCCTTTTTACCATACGGACAGCCAATGAAGGCGGACAATGCAGTTTATCCTTCGACGCATACCAAAAACTCCTGCTTGAAGTCTGCAAAAATCCACATGTAGATGCCATTGATGTGGAAATTCTTCGTAGCAGCCGGAATGAAATCGCTTCCCTTATCCGCGAGTTGAAAAAATACTGCGTGGTAATCGCCTCCAGTCATGACTTTCAGAAAACTCCAGACAAAGGCGTTATCATTGAGCGGTTAATCTATATGCAAAAATGCGGTGCCGACGTTTGTAAAATGGCTGTCATGCCTCAGAGTCCTTCTGATGTTCTGACTCTTCTTTCTGCAACTAATGAAGCCCGTGAACAAATTAAAACTCCAATCATTACCATGTCCATGGGAACTCTTGGCTTAATCAGCCGCATCTGCGGAGAAGTTTTCGGAAGTGTCCTCACATTTGGCTGTGTCGGAAACGCTTCTGCGCCGGGGCAAATGAATGCAGCGGAACTCGAAACCCTTCTGACAATTCTGCATCCTAATCTCCACAACTAATATAGTAAAATCACTTTCCATATCCGGTTATTTCATACGCCGGATATTCATGGTCAAAATGATATCCCAGTTTTTCCGCCAAAGCAACAGACCACTTGTTTTGTGCATCCCAGCTTGGATACCATCCCCGTGCAAGGCATTCCAGAATCAGCCTTGCACCACAAATAAACGCAAGGCCCTGTCTTCGATACTCCTTTTTCGTATCAATTTCAATTTCAATTCCCGAAAGATAACCCGAATAGGAAGATGCTCCCGAAACAGGAAACCCATCCTTTAAAATAACCACTCCCAACCCGTGTTTCTGATACATTTCATAATTATCATACTGCGACACCCAGTCTCTGCACCATTCCATTTCTCTGCATTGATAAAATAATTCTTCATCCATCATCTTGATTTCATAGTCTTCCGGTAATGACTGAATCACCTCTTGCAGCATGTCACGGTTAAAGATATCCTCTTCCTTTTTTATTGCATATCGGATTACCCTCTTTGCCTTCTCCTGATAACATTGTTCAATCAGAACCGACCAATCTTCGTTCTGCGGTACCATGATAATAAATTCCCGGTTGCAGCTTTGTGGTTTATACTGAACCAGTTCACAATCCGGCACTCCTGCAAAGAAACAGAAATCCCCTAAAATTGCCATTGCCGACAAAGGATGCTCTGCAGAGCTTACGTAAATTTCTCCCATTACATCCTGCAGGCACGACCAGATTAAGGTTTCCTTCCATCCTTCAAATAGATATGATAATGTTTCAGGATGTTCTGCTTTCAAAATCATTCGTTCATTTCCCCTTCCATTTCTTCAAAAACAGTACACCCTCTGCGTGTTGTTTCCTTTGTCCGGTAAAGAGCCTTATCTGCATTGTGGTATATCCTTTCATCATATCCCGATACAGAAAAGGTTACACCTGCACTAACAGAAAAAACCGGCAGGTCATCCTTGCTTTCCATTGTCGCTTCATTAACCAAATCCACAATCTGCTTAACGCACCCAGCCTGTTCTAAGGTAAGCCGATTCATAATCACAGCAAATTCATCTCCGCCAAGCCGGAACACCTTATCCGACGTGCGCATTTTTTCATTAAGAACAGCTGTCAAGCGCTTCAAAACTGCATCTCCCACATCATGTCCATAGGTATCATTAATTCCCTTAAACTTGTCAATGTCCATCAGCAGAAGTCCAAAAGGCATTTCAGATTCTTCCAGTAATTTCTTAACTCTGCTAAATGCAGTTCTGTTCAGTGTCCCGGTCAGTTCATCATGCTCAATCTTGTATTGCATCCATTCTTCCCTATGTTTTTGCTCCGTAATGTCCTGCACGGCAAAAACAACCTTTTCCAAGGTTCCATTCGAAGCCCACTGAGCAGGAGCCAGGTTGATACGTCCCCATTCAATTTGTTTCCCTTGATATTCACAGGTAAGTATATTGGTATTCTTAAGCCGTTGCCGCATGGTATCCAGGTTCATAAACTCCCGGACGCTATCCACATAATCCTTTTGTACCATCTCACTACAAAATACATCTAATATCACTTGATGCGGAACCGGTTCACTTGGAAGAAACTTTCGTGCAACCTTGGATAGTTTTATTGGCTGTACTGTTCCTTTCTCAAGTTCAATCATGACACTCGCATTATAAATGCTGCTTAATGCCTTTATCATCTGCCGGTGTTCTTCCTCTTCCTGTTTCATCTGCGTAATATCTTTTACCAGCAAAACAAAACGCTCCAAATGTCCTTTTTCATCTAATGACACAACTGAAAACTCCAACCGGAACCAATTATTATTACCCTTCACTTCCCGCTCGATGTCAATGGTAAACGTACTCTTTTCCGTGCAAAGAAATGCTTCCATGTACTCCCGTTCTGTGCGTCTCAGTATTTCTTCTTTATATTCCGGCTTAATAATGGATGCATAGAACTGCCTGAGCCATTCCCAGTCTCCTTCTTCCGGAATCATATTACTTAATACTCTGGTAATACGAAAT
>CAMEUH010000156.1 GCA_945938055.1 uncultured Eubacteriaceae bacterium
TACCGTATTTAAGCCGGGATTTAAGAGAAACAAGCCACAATTCATCTACAATGAAGCCGATGGTCTGTATTACAGGGAACAGTATGGAAGAGCACACTGTGACATGGAAAGCGGTACACAGCTTGCTTTTAAGAATATTCTTGTAAAGTTTGTTACAGGAACAAAGTTTGAAAACGGCACGCCGATTCTTGATTTAAAGGGAAGCGGTCCTGCATATTACATTACCAATGGAAAGCTGGTTCAGGTTCAGTGGAAGAAAGAGACCGATTTCGGGCCAACAAAATATTATTACAGTAGTGGCGAGGAAATCGTGCTGAATCAGGGTAAGACCTTCATCAACGTTATTACAATGGATAATGCGGAAGATGTAAAATATCAATAATTGAATATTGAAATGGAATTTGGCAGATAATATACATGAAAGGATTGTGAAAACATGAAAAAAATGTATTTTATCTGCTTTATTCTTTTAACTGCGGGAGTGATATTTTATTTTAGTTATGAATATTCGAAGGAAAATCTGGGAAAAGGGACACGCGACCCGGAACTTCAAAGTATGCCGGAAGTAGAACAACGCATGGAACAAATGACCCAGACGGCTTATCATGAGAGCAAAATTACCAATATTACGGTGGTGAAGCTTCAAATCATGGATTTGAATAATGATACCTTTGAAGAAGAAAAAATTAATACGCCGGTTTATTTTTTGGAGATGGAACGGGAAGATTTAATAAACTATCTTCAGGAATATCTGAAAAAGCCGGATGCGGAAGATGTAAAACGCGGATTAAAGGCCTTTGAACTGGTAAAGTTCTCCAGAGAAGAGGTTGTGATTCGTAAGACGTTTCAAAAAGATGAGAAAAAAGATGGATACTATGCCATGGCTGAAAATGGCTATGTAACCATTTACCTTGCTGACCGGACAACGATTTATGATTATACGGATATTGCGGAGGCAGAACTTCCGGAATACCTTCTTGAAAATCTGAAAAAAGGAATCTATTTTGAAGGCATCAGAGAATTATATGAATTCCTTGAAACTTATAGCAGCTAAACCTTGCATATTTTCCTAAAAAATATTAAAATTAAATGATAATGTCTTTTGTAAGGAAAAATGTGATGAAAAACTTTTCGGATGTGATAATAATTGGAGGCGGTGCTTCCGGAATGATGGCGGCAATTGCAGCATCAGACGGAACAAAGACCGTTCAGATAATGGAGCATATGGACAGGCTTGGGAAGAAGATTCTTCTAACGGGAAATGGAAGATGTAATCTTACGAACCATGTCCTGTCAAAGGAGTGTTACGGCAGTGAAACGGCTGATTTCGCCATGCAGGTCATCCGTGATTTTGATGAAAAGGCAGTTATCCGGTTTTTCCAGGAAGCCGGGATTCTGATTCATGAACGAAATGGCTATGTTTATCCTAATACGGACCAGGCATCCACGATTAATGACGTTCTGAGACTGGAACTTTTAAAGCATCATGTTCGTTCCTAAACAGGACTGGAAATTCTTCGAATTCAAAAAAATAAAACGGAAGGTTTTACCGTTGAAACCAGTCAGGGATATTTTACCTGCAAAAGCCTGATACTGGCAACAGGTTCTAAGGCGTATCCGAAAACAGGCTCGGATGGAAGCGGATATCTGCTGGCAAAATCCATGGGACATACCATTGTGGAACCACTGCCTGCATTAACTTCCTTGCATTGTAACAGTAAATTATTAAAACAGGCATCCGGTGTTCGCTGTGATGGCATTGTCCGTCTGTTTATTGAAAAAGAAGAGAAGGAAGCGGTACGTGGAGAAATCCAGATAACCGATTATGGAATTTCCGGAATTCCGGTATTTCAGGTCAGTCGTCATGCCGTTCGCGCCTTAAGTCAGAATCAGAAGGTTTTTTGCAGTCTGGATTTTCTGCCGGATTACACGGAGAAAGATATATTCGTACTTTTGAGAAAGAAATTTTTCGAAGGAAATGCCTTAGAGGATAAGCTTTCCTTGGAAGATGCCGTTTCCGGAATGGTTCATAAGAAATTATCCGGAGTGGTTTTAAAAGATATCGGCTACTCACCCGCAGATGGGATAAGCTCCATGAAGGATAAAGATTTGCAGAAGCTTTCCCGTGCTTTTAAGAATTTTTCGTTTGAACTTACAGGCTATCATTCCTTTGATTATGGACAGGTCTGTCAGGGCGGTGTGGATGTCAGGGAAATCAATGCAGAAACAATGGAATCAAAGCTGGTAAAGGGACTTTATTTTGCTGGTGAGCTGGTTGACGTAGATGGAATCTGCGGAGGCTACAATCTGCAATGGGCATGGAGTTCCGGATATAAAGCGGGAAAGGCTGCAATACAATGATTCGGATTAATCAGTTAAAATTACCCCCAAATCATTCAAAAGAAGACATGATAGGGGCAATACGGAAAAAATTAAAACTAAAAAATGAGGAATTTACATATTCCATTGAAAAACGTTCCATGGATGGCAGAAAAAAGCCCTATGTCCAGTATGTTTATTCGGTAGACGTCGCTGTGAAAGGATATCAAAAACAGGATGAACTGCGTTTGATTCAAAAGAGGAATGACAGTAATATCATGCAGGCGGAGCCGGTACATTATGAATTCCCAGAGATATCAGAAGCAGCGTCAGGAAAGAACATTGTAATTATCGGAAGCGGGCCGGCGGGACTATTTTGCGGTTATATGCTTGCAAAGGCAGGATTAAAGCCGCTCATTCTGGAACGTGGAAGCTGCGTGGACATTCGCAAGAAAAAGGTTTTCGCTTTTTGGAAGGACGGAGTACTGGATACGGAGTGTAATGTTCAGTTTGGTGAAGGCGGTGCCGGCACCTTCTCTGATGGAAAGCTGAATACGCAGGTAAAGGATGCCTCCGGTCGTATCCGGAAGGTTCTGGAGATTTTTGTGGAACATGGAGCACCGGAGGAAATTCTGTATTCTGCTAAGCCGCATATCGGAACCGATATTCTGATTGATGTGGTTAAGAATATCCGCAATTCCATCGTAGAGCTTGGCGGTACCATTCGCTTTGACAGTAAGATGACAGATATTTGTCTTTCTAAAGAAAGCAATTCCCAAAATCCTAAAGTGGAAGCGATTATGGTAAATGATACGGAACGGATTTCCTGTGACCTTTTGATTCTTGCTCCGGGACATAGTGCCAGAGATACCTTTCAGATGTTATATGAGAAAGGGATGCAGATGATTCCGAAGGCATTTGCAGTAGGTGTCCGTATGGAGCATCCACAGCAGATGATTGATGAATATGCATATGGGGAGAACATTTATGAGCTTCCCGCCGCATCTTATAAAGTGACACATCGTGCTGAGGGAGGAAGAGGAGTTTATTCCTTCTGTATGTGTCCGGGAGGCTACGTGGTCAATGCTTCATCCGAGAAAGAGCGCCTTTGCATTAATGGAATGAGTAATTCAAAACGAGACGGGGAAAATGCAAATAGTGCCATTGTTGTAACGGTGAATCCGTCTGATTATGGTGATGATTCCCCGCTATGCGGCGTTGAATTTCAAAGAAGGCTGGAGGAAGCGGCATTTGCAGTGGGAAAAGGAAAAATCCCCTGCCAGACCTATGGAAGTTTTCGGAAAAACCAGAAAGATGAACAATTTGGTAAGATTCAGCCATCGGCAAAAGGAGCGGTTGCATTTGCCAATCTGCATGAAATCTTGCCGGATTATATATGCAGTACCATCGTGGAAGGCGTGGAAGGATTTGCACGTCAGATACCGGATTTTGACATGGATGATGCAGTGCTGTCTGCGGTAGAGAGCAGAACTTCAAGTCCTTTAAGGATGATGCGGAATGAAAACATGATTAGTAACATTACCGGACTGCTGCCATGCGGAGAAGGTGCCGGTTATGCCGGTGGAATTACAAGCGCGGCAGTCGATGGAATCCGTGCGGCGGAAATGACTGCCTGTGGAAGGGCATTTCTTTATGCCGCGCCAGACTGGATAGGAAATAACGAAGGAGTTTAAGATGAATAATCGTGAAAAATTAAAGGAAAAACAAAGAATCGTGGTCAAAGTCGGTTCTTCAACACTTACTCATGAAAGTACGGGAAATCTGAATCTTTCCAAAATGGAAAAGCTGGTCCGGGTACTCTGCGACCTGCATAATTCGGGAAAGGATGTCATTCTGGTAAGCTCCGGTGCAATTGCCGTAGGAAGAAAGGCACTAGGCATTCAGGAACGCCCAAAGACCATGCCGGTAAAGCAGGCTTGTGCGGCAGTAGGACAGGCAAGGCTCATGATGACTTACCAGAAGCTTTTTGGGGAATACAACCAGATTGCGGCACAGGTTCTCATGACAAAAAGCACCATGACGAATGATGACAGCCGGTTTAATGCACAGAATACATTCAGCCAGCTTCTGGAAATGGGTGTGATTCCTATTGTAAATGAAAATGATACGGTTTCTACCCACGAAATTGAATTCGGTGATAATGACAAATTGTCTGCCATTGTTACGGCCATCACCGGAGCTGATTTGTTGATTTTATTATCAGATATCGACGGACTCTTTACGGATGATCCCAACAAGAATCCGGAGGCAAAATTTGTGGAAGAGGTTCCATACATAGATGATAATTTCATGGGAATGGGAAAAGGCTCTGCAAGTGCCGTGGGAACCGGAGGAATGACGGCAAAACTGGAGGCGGCACGAATCGCGGCAGACTCCGGAGCGGACATGGTGATTACCAATGGAGAAGATGTAAGTAATCTGGAAAAGATTCTTGCCGGTGAAAAGGTCGGAACCTTATTTCTGGCGCATAAAAATCCGCAGTTTGATTTAATGGATATCTTATAAAAGCGTTAAGAAATCATGACAAAATGGGAGGCAGTTATGGTTGACGAAAAAACAATTCAGAGAATTAATGAATTATACCGTAAATCCAAGGCAGAGGGACTTACAAAAGAAGAACTGGCGGAACAGTCAAGGCTTCGCTGGGATTATATTAATGCAATGAAGGCAAATCTTAAGGCAAATCTGGAAACCATCAAAATCCAGCAGCCGGATGGAACACTGATTGACGTAAAGAAAAGGCATGATGAAAAATATGGACAGGAAAATGACACCAACGGAAACTAAAAAGAAGGAACTCCGAAAACTGGTGCGGGAAGAGAAAAGGAAGCTTTTACCAGAGGATATCCGGAAACGAAGCATGGTAATTCTAAAGAATTTGTATCAGACAGAGTCTTATCAAAAAGCAGAACGGGTTTTTGTGTATGTTAATTATAATCAAGAGGTAGATACCTCGCTGCTCATTGACCATGCGCTGGAAGAAGGAAAGACCATTCTGGTTCCAAAAGTCCTTGGGGAATGTATGGAATTTTACCGGATTGCATCCAGGGAAGAACTGGAAAAAGGAGCGTATGGTATTTTAGAACCGGTTTTGGAATGTGAAAAGGATACATCCTGTCAGGGTCTCATGATTCTTCCGGGGCTGGTGTTTGACCGGAATCATCATCGGATTGGCTACGGAGGCGGATTTTATGACCGATATCTCATGGAACACCCGGATTTTGAAAAAGTGGCATTATGCTATGATTTTCAGGTCGTTGAGAAAATAGAAACAGAGGAATTTGATATCCCGGTTGATGTGATTATCACCGAAACAGAAGTATTTTAGGGAATGTTTAAAAAGGAGCAGTTACATGGAAAATTTGGAGTTACTTGGAAAAAGAGCAAAGGAAGCTGCGGCACTTTTAGGAAGGCTTGGGATTAATGAGAAAAACGAAGCACTACGAAAGGTGGCAGATGCTTTAAAAGAGAACACAGCGTTTCTTCTTTCAGAAAATGAAAAGGATATTGAAAATGCAATTCAAAACAACATGGCACCGGGGCTTGTTGACCGTCTTCGTTTAAGTGAAGCAAGAATTGAACAGATGGCAGAGGGAATCTGTCAGGTTGCTGATTTGGAAGATCCGGTAGGAGAGGTTCTTTCCATGAAAAAACGTCCCAATGGTTTGATGATTGGCATGAAAAGAGTTCCAATCGGGGTTATCGGAATCATTTATGAATCCCGCCCGAATGTTAC
>CAMEUH010000157.1 GCA_945938055.1 uncultured Eubacteriaceae bacterium
TATAATCTGTGCATCTGCCCTGAGAATATTATCCATGTTAAACAACAAATACATCCCTGCGATGATGTAAAGAACTGAAAAAATGAAAAACAGCTTTTTTTCTGCGATATCAAACTTTCTGTGGAAACTCAGCAGCAAAAAGAGAGCCAGCAGAACGACTGCCAGAATTACATAGAAAAACGTATTTCGTTCAAATGACACCTTCTCCGTCCCGTTATAGGCAACCGTTGAGAATACAAATACATTGCATCCTGCCAGAATTGCAAGAAACAAAAAGGAGATTCCATATATTATCTTTTCACCTGTCTGATAGAGTATCTTATTTATTTTCATGGCATGCAACCTCATTCCAGTTCTTCCAGTAACTCCGACACCCGCTTATGAAGCAGCGGATGGATTTTATTCGGGGCAATCTGTGCCAGCGGACGCAGCACAAAAGCCCTCTTATGCATTTCAACGTGGGGAATCACAAGATTCTCCTTTGAAATAACTTCATCGTCATAAAAAATGATATCCAGGTCCAGCGTTCTCGGTCCCCAGTGAACCGTTCTCACACGATTTGCCTTTTTTTCAATCCGATTACAAAGTGCAAGAAGTTCATCCGGTAAATATAAGGTCTGGACTTCCAGACAGCTATTTAAAAAATCCTCCTGGTCTTCCATGCCATATGGCTTTGTTTCAATCGAATCCGCAATTTTTAACAATACACAATTCTCATCTGCATCAATTTCATCTGCCGCCATATCCAGAAATCCCTGACGATTCCCCATGTTGGAGCCCAGCGCGATATATGCCGTATGCCATTTTCGTGAGATTTTTACTCCTGCTGAGCTGATTGGAAGGCCAATCGGTGCCCACGGCTTTCTTATGGTAACTTCTACCTCACGCAGACTGGAAATCGTAAGCAGCAGATTTTTTGCAAGATTTTCCGCAACCGCCTCAATCAGTTTATAAGTATTATTCTTCATAAAGTCCGTGACAAAATGACAGACCTTTCCATAATCAATGGATTTCTCCAACTGGTCGCTGATTCCGGCTTTTCTCGTATCGGAATACAAAATAAGATCCACCACGAACTTCTGTCCAAGCTTATTTTCTTCCGGAAACACGCCATGATTACAATATACTTCTAAACCTTCAATGATTACTGAATCCATACTTACTCCTTACTTTTTAAAATCGCCTCTGTCATCATGAGTGCCTGCTTGTTTTCCAGACAGTCATGCACCCGGTAAAAAGCACAGCCTTTCATGGCACCAATCACGGTTGTTGCCACTGTACCAGCCACTCTCTCAGGAGCCGGAACATTTAGCGTAAGACCAATCATGGATTTGCGGGAAGTGCCAAGCAGAACCGGATAACCAATTTCTCGAATCATCTCAAGATGATTCATGATAATCAGATTATGTTCATAAGTCTTTCCAAAGCCAACACCCGGATCCAGCATGATATTCTCCTTCCGGATGCCTGCCTTTAATGCAATGGAAACCGTTTCCTTTAAATCCTCAACGACCTCCTGCATGTAATTTTCATAAACAGCTTCCTTACGGTTATGCATAAGACAACATGGCAAATCATGACGTGCAATTAAGCCTGCCATTCTTTCATCAAATTTCAATCCCCAGATATCATTTACCAGGTCTGCTCCGGCTGAAATCGCTGCTTCTGCCACAACCGGTTTATAAGTATCAATGGAAACCGGAATAGAAAATCTCTTTTTAATTGCTTCAATGACCGGAACCACACGTTCTATTTCTTCCTCTTCCGTAATTACAGTATGTCCTGGTCTTGTGGATTCGCCGCCAATATCAATGATATCTGCACCTTCCTCAATCATTTCCTCCGTATGACGGATTGCCGCCTCAAGATTATCATATTTTCCGCCATCCGAAAAGGAATCCGGTGTCACATTCAGAATTCCCATAATGTACTTTTCATGTTCCGTATCAAAATTTTTTCCGCCTATAATCATTTAGAAAACTCCTTTATTCTTTCTTTCCTCATTCCATTTACACTGGCTGTATGCCTCACAGCAAAAACAATTTCTGGACTTCTTGTCTGCCATATATAACAGTTCTCCCAAGACCTCACCATCAGCTTCATCTTTTACGTTACTTTCGCAGTTCCCACTACGATGGTTCCGGATGGCATCACACACTATAAGTATCTCATCCTGCGTATATCCGCATTCTTTGAGAATTTCCTCTGCCACTTCTGCCCCTGCAAGATGGTGTCCGATTCCTTTTTCATACTCATCCGCCCTGCCAAGGTCATGTAAAAGCCCTGCCGCATATATTAAATCCTTGGAAATCCCCATTCCTTTTTCAAGGCACAGAATATATGCAATTCTGCAAACATCCAGAAGATGCGTATAGTCATGCCTGCAAAATATTCTATCCTCTTCCAGGACAGCAAGTTTTTCCATCTTCTCCTGAAATATCTGATTCTTAAGAATTAAATTATATCGTTCCATTGCTTTCCCATCTATGCCCGGAGCATGTTAAAAAATGCATTCTGCAGATTTACATTGTCTTCAAACTCACCTCTGCACACATACGTAACGGTCTTGCTTCCCGGTTTTTTAATACCTCTCATGGTCATGCACATATGCTCTGCTTCAATCATAACCATAACGCCCTTCGGCTTAAGATGTTCCATTAAGGCATCTGCAATCTGTGCTGTCAGCTGTTCCTGAATCTGAAGTCTCCTTGCAAATACCTCTACGGTACGTGCCAGTTTACTCAGTCCCACAACCTTGTCATTCGGAATGTAAGCAATATGTGCCTTTCCGTAAAATGGAAGCATATGATGTTCACACATGGAATAAAGTGTGATATCCTTTTCCACAATCATCTCATTATTGGATGCCTGAAATGTTTTCGATAACGGAACAGCCGCATCTTCTTCCATGCCTGCCATGAGTTCCTCATACATTCTTGCAATCCGGTCCGGAGTATCAATTAATCCTTCTCTTGACACATCCTCTCCGATTCCTTCCAGCAGCAGCCGGACAGCTTCCTTTATTTTTTTCTTGTCAATCATAATATCCTCCATATTCCAAAAGGGACCGCTTCTTTATTGATACAGATATCTTCCCAAATCACCTAAAAATGACAATGAGCCAAATACAACAATGGCAGTCTTTACATTTCCAAGCTGAATCGCAATCTGGGACGCCATTTCAATTCCGCCCTCAATCCTTCCTGCAGCAATCACCGGAATTTCTTTCTTCTTACATTCATTCACCGCATCTTTTAACTCTACATCGGAAAGTGCTCTCGCATTATCCGGATTAATTGTAATAATCGCACCTGCAAGGTCATTTGTCAACTCAATAATCTTGGAATAATCCTTATCACGCAGTACTCCCATGACAAAAATCTTTACATAATCATCAAGATACTCTTCCACCGTTTCCCGGAATACCTTTGCTGCATCCGGATTATGTGCTCCATCCATAATAATCAACGGACGGTTATTAACAATTTCAAAACGTCCCGGCCATCTGGTATGCTCCATTCCATCACGGACCTGTTCGTCCGTAATCACAAACCCATTTCCCCGCAGAACCTCCACAGTCTCTAAAGCAACTGCCGCATTTTCTCTCTGATATTTTCCCAGAAGATGAATTCTGATATTTTTCCACTCTCCATAATGAAAGTTCTGACCGCCTAAAGTATCTTCCAGAACCTCTATGCTCTGAGGGTTTGTAATCCGAAGTCCACAGTTTTTCTCATGGCAGGTCTCCTTGATGACATCCATAACCTCCGGTGACTGGGAATACAATACCACACTTGAATCTTTCTTGATGATTCCTGCCTTGCATTCCGCAATTTCACGCAGATTATTTCCAATAACTCCCACATGGTCTAAACTAATGGACGTAATGATTGAACAAACCGGTGCCGGTATTACATTGGTGGAATCATCCCTTCCGCCCATTCCGGTCTCCAGAACAACAATGTCACATCCTTCATTAAGGAAATACAGAAAAGCCATTGCCGTCTCCACTTCAAATACCGTCGGCTGCTCAAAACCATCCCTTACCATGGCATCACATGCCTTTTTCAGCACTTCCACAATCGCCGCAACTGCCTGTGTGGAAATATATTCCCCATTAATCTGTATTTTTTCACAATACTGATATATTACCGGTGAGATATATCTTCCTGTCCGATAGCCTGCTTCTGCAAGAATCGTCGAGATAAACGCCAGTACGGAACCTTTTCCATTGGTTCCTGCGATGTGTACAAACTTTAACTTTTCCTGCGGATTTCCCACACGGCGCAGCAATTCCCTGGTAGTATCAAGTCCCAGCACACTGCCTTTTTTACTAATGGCATTAATATAATCCATTGCTTCTGAAAATGTCATGTTCCTGACCTTCCTTATTTACAAATTTTACAGTTCATCACACACCTGAAAAATATAAAACTTCAGATACAATGACTCATCTGCCGACCACAGAATCGGATGATCCGGTGCCTGGGTCTTATATTCAATCTGTCTTAACCGCTTTCTTGCCCCTCTTGCCGCCTCATGAATGGTCTTTGCATACAAATCCGGCTCCATGAAATGGGAACAGGAACAGGTTGCAAGATAACCGCCGTTTTTCACCAGTTTCATTCCGCGAATGTTAATTTCACGATACCCTTTTGTAGCATTCTTTACCGAATTTCTGGATTTGGTAAAGGCAGGCGGGTCTAAAATAACAAGGTCAAATTGTTCTCCCTGCTCTTCCAGCTTCGGAAGCAGTTCAAACACATCCGCACATTGAAACTGTACCCTGTCTTCCACTCCGTTTAAGACTGCATTTTCTCTTGCCTGATTAACTGCAAGCTCTGACGCATCCACTCCCAGCACGCTCTTTGCTCCCGCAAGTGCCGCATTTAATGCAAATGAGCCTGTATGGGTAAAGCAGTCTAATACCCTGGCATCCTTTGCCATCGGCCAGATTGCCTTACGATTTAACTTCTGGTCCAGGAAAAATCCGGTCTTTTGTCCGTCTTCCACATCCACATAGTATTTTACACCATTTTCTTCTATCAAAACCTTGGTATCAAATGGTTCCCCGATAAAGCCCTTTACACGTTCCATGCCTTCATTCAGACGTACTTTGGCATCGCTTCGCTCATAGACACCGCGAATCTGCATTCCATACTCCGAAAGAATTTTCTTAAGGCACTCCACAATTGTCAGCTTAAAGCGCGCAATTCCCAATGCCAGTGACTGTACCACCAGCACATCCGAAAACTTATCCACCACAATTCCCGGAAGGAAATCAGCCTCCCCGAAAATCAGCCTGCAGGATGACATGTCAATGGTATTCCTGCGGTACTCCACTGCGTTTTTAACCCTCTTTTCAATAAAAGCATCATCCACCACATTTTCTTTATGTCTTGCCATGATACGCACGGTTATCTTGGAATTTGTATTAATAAACCCATATCCCATGAAATATCCGTCAAAATCATGTACTTCAACCATGTCGCCATTAATAAATTGTCCGGAAATTCCGGCAATTTCATTATCATAAACCCACATTCCGCCGGATTTTAAGGTTCTTCCCTCACCTTTTTTTAATTGAACAACTGCGTACTGCATCTGCTTTTCCTCTTTCACTTTTCCTCTTTCACTTTTCCTATCATTACGTTAAATACAAATAAAAGTACAGAGATCAAATCTGTACTTTTTATCATATCAAATATTTTACTATTCCTCAACATTCAAATGAAATGAAATTCTTTTAAATAATCAATATTTTTTAAGCTTACAAAATAACTGTGGAAAATATTTTAATTGTGCAATACCCGTGCAAATTGGTTTAAAAACAAAATTAAAAAGTCAGCAAACCTTGATATTCACTGACTTTCTTAACAGGGGCAGTAGGACTTGAACCCACGACATTTGGTTTTGGAGACCAACGCTCTACCAACTGAACTATACCCCTACGATATATAAATATATTTATATATTCTGGTTCATATAACCTTTTCTCTGCACATCAAAGTATGTTTTCCATCCGTTTCTTCTTTTTCTTC
>CAMEUH010000158.1 GCA_945938055.1 uncultured Eubacteriaceae bacterium
CTAGCAGAAAAGGAAACATCTCCAGCCCTAGACAGCTTTTCTGCCATGCCAAAAAGACTTGCTCCCGGTCACTCTGCCTGTCCGGGCTGCGGCATACCGGTCAATGTAAATCTCCTTCTTAGTGCCATCACCGGAAACGTTGTCCTGTTGTTTCATACAGGCTGTGGAATGATTGTATCCACAAATTATCCAAAAACAGCATTTAAGGTGCCTTATATCCATAATCTTTTCCAAAACGGTCCCGCCACCATGACCGGCATCCTTGCAGCATATCATGAAATGCAGCGTCGTGGCGAATATCCGGAAGGTAAAATTACCTTTGTCATGGTAAGCGGTGACGGCGGAATGGATATCGGCATGGGTTCTGCCCTTGCCGCTGCACTGCGAAATGACGCTTTCATTCTTTTGGAATACGACAACGGCGGTTACATGAATACCGGAAGCCAGCAGTCTTACTCCACACCGGAAGGTGCCCTGACTTCCACTGCCAGAAATCCAGAAAGTGCCTTTTCAAAACGTCACCACAAAAACACTCCTTTCATTCTTGCTGCTGCAGGTGTGTCCTATGTAGCAACAGTCGCCGAAAGCAATGTAGCTGATTTTCGTAAAAAAGCAAAAAAGGCTGCAAAATATGCAGCCAATGGAAATTTTGTATATTTAAAAGCACTTTCTGCCTGCCCCTTAAACTGGGGTGATACGCCAAAAACAGAACGGCAGAATATTGAAACCGCAGTCAACAGCTGCTTTTTCCCTCTTTTTGAGATTGAAAATGGGAAAGTAATCATCAGTTACAATCCGGAAAAAAGCAACCGTAAGTGTGGTATCGGACAATGGTTCCAGTTCATGAAACGCACAAGATATCTTACCACAAAAGAGTATCAGGATGTTCTTCAAAAAATTCAGAAGGACGTGGATACACGATGGGAGAACCTGCTGAAACTTGCAGAAATGAGCAAGTAACTCCCAAAGGGTTTTACCCGAATAAATCCTCAATGACTTCCCTTACTGACTGCATTTTGTTCTGTTCCCACACATTTGCCCCACAGAATACAAGACCCTCTTCCACATTTCCCCTGACGGAATTAACCAGAGCCTTTGTAATACAGTAAGGGATATCCTTTGTGGTACAGCCTTTAATACATTGATAACACTTTGTAATCGGCTTGCAGCCATTTTTAACATCCTCAAGGAATTGATTCTGAATGGCTCTTCCCGGCATGCCCACCGGGCTTTTTACAATACCAATATCATCCTTTCCGGCCTTTAAGTATGCATCCTTAAATTCCTGTGAAGCATCACATTCATAGGTCGTAACAAATCGGGAAGCCACCTGTACTCCGGAAAGTCCCAATTCCATCATTTCCCGTACCTTTTGGGCATTACTGATCCCTCCTGCTGCCACAACAGGGATGTCTTTATTGTGCTTTTTTGCATATTCCTGTACCAGTTCCATGATTTTCAGGATTTCTTTCTTATATTCTTCCTCTGTAAAAGAAAGAACCTCCTCGGGTTTAAAACCAAGATGCCCTCCCGCTTTGGGTCCTTCAATGACTACCAGATCCGGCACACGGTTATATTTTCTTTCCCACATCTTAAGAATGACAGATGCCGATTTAACGGAAGAAACAATCGGTGCAATTTTCACATCATAATCCTGTACCAGAAACGGAAGTTCTACCGGAAGCCCCGCTCCCGAAATAATCAGGTCGGCTCCGGCCCGGCATGCTGCCTCCACATATTTTTCATAATATCTTGTGGCAACCATGATATTAACGCCTACAATCCCGCCCTCTGCCAGTTCTTTTGCTTTTCTGATTTCGGTACCGACAGCACGCAGATTTGCTGCAACCGGGTCTGTTTCATAATCCGGCTCACGATATCCAATCTGTGCCGTGGAAATAATTCCAATTCCACCCTCTCTTGCAACTGCTCCCGCAAGACCTGAAAGACTCACTCCGACACCCATTCCGCCCTGAATAAGAGGAATTTTTGCGACAAGATTCCCGATAACTAATTCTTTTTGTTTCATCATCATTTACCTTTCTTTTTGTCTGCAAAATTCATCCCCGCCAGAAATTTTGTAGAAATCCAATAAAAAATATTCGAAACCCCATTACGTGGTTTCGAATACTACATTAGCAGATATTATTTTGAATGTCAAACTATTTTTCTGAAACAGACTCACAAAATTTTCGAACATCATCCAGCTTTCCATTAATAAATCCCTGCACCATCGGTGGTTTTCCACCACCCTTTCCTGAAAATTCTGCATTTATTTTCTTTGCAATTTCCGCCACGTCAAGACTCCTGCTTCCCAGCACGTAGCTATATCCCTTTTCATCCGTTCCAGAAAAAGCTGCGCAGATTCCATCCGTAACCTCCATGGCACCATTGACATATTGTTTCATGATTCCTGCATCCAGCTCCTCTCCACTGAAAAAAGCAAGCCGGTCCGATGCCTTCAGTCCATCAATTCTGCTCTTTACATAAGAGGCCACAAGCCCTGCATATTTTGCCTTTTCGCAGTGAAGCTGTTCTTCCAGTTTCTTTACCGCATCCGCCACCTGCTCCGGTTTTGCGGACAGCTGCACGGAAATATCTTTCACAGACTGTTCTTTTTCATTGTAATCCTTTAATGCGCGAAAACCACAGACCATGGAAACCCTCATGCCGCCCTTGTATTTTTCTGCTCCCGTAAGCTTAATCATTCCGATTTCCCCTGTAGTTCCAACGTGAGGTGCACAGCAGGCACACACATCATATCCCGGAATCAGCACAATCCGCACCAAACCGGTTAACTCAAGCTTACTCCGGTACTCCATCTGTGAAAGTTCTTCCCTGTCCGGAAAACGTGTTTCAACCACCACATTATCCACAACCGCCTCATTTGCCTTAAGCTCTACAAGGCGCAGCTGCTCTTTTGTCAGTTCCCCATTAAAATCCATGGTAACCACATCATTTCCCAGATGAAATCCCACATTGTCAAAGCCAAACAACTCATGCACAAGCCCTGAAACAATATGCTCTCCCGTATGCTGCTGCATTTTATCAAAACGCGCGGCAAAGTCTATCTTTCCCGTAACCAGCGTTCCCACCTCGACCGTTTCATCCGTATAATGCCAGATAGCGCCATCCTCTTCTTTTACCGTAAACACCCGAATCGTTTCATTCAACGTTCCCGTATCGGAATACTGTCCGCCGCCCTCCGGAAAGAAGGCCGTACAGTCCAGAAGCACCTTATAACCCGTATCAATCTTCTCACATGCCAGTACCTCTGCCTCAAATTCTTCAATATAGCTGTCTTCGTAATATAATTTCACGTCCAGCTCATCCATTAATTTTTCTACCATTCCTGTTCCCCTTAAAATTCATGTGTAAAACCTTCCATTTTTATACTACTGTATTTCATTGAAATCTGCAAATAATTTTTAAGGAGCACACGTTTTTTGAATCTGCATAAGAAAATTCTTTGAAAAAATTTCCCAGATGCCTTATAATCTTTTTACATGCAATAGAACTTACGAGGTAAATACAATGAACAAAAAAGAAATCTCTGAAATCAAAAAACAACTTTGTCCGGATCGTTGTGCCATCACAAGAATCTGCGGCTGTTATGTAGACCATGAAAAGCAGATTAAAACCGAATTAAAAGAAGCATTTCTCGCCCTTCCTCAGGAAGAAATGTTTAAATATTTCAACATTTTCAAGGGTACCCTTTCCGGTACACTGGGAAAAAATCTGATTAACATGGAATTTCCACTTCAGAGCGAAGAAGAAGGCGGAACTCAGGAATTTCTCCTGAGACTTCGCAACAGCCAGTTAAAAGATGACGCCCTCATAGAAGAATTTTACCAGAAAATCATTGATACATACAATTATGGCGAAAATTACTATATTGTCCTGATTCATTCCGTTTATGATGTTCCGGGAAAAGCACACGATGGCATGGAAATGGAAGATGCTTCCGATACCGTGTTTGACCACATTCTGTGCAGCATCTGTCCGGTAAATCTTGCCAAGAGTGCCCTTTGCTATAATGAGGAACGCAACAGTATTGAAGAGCGAATCCGTGACTGGGTTGTGGATGCACCGGCACATGGCTTTCTCTTCCCTGCCTTCAACGACCGTGCGACGGACATTCATGGACTTTTATACTACTCAAAAAATCCGGAAACCCTGCAGCTTGAATTCATCGACCAGATGTTAGGCTGTCGCCAGCCTCTTACCTCCAAGGGTCAAAAAGAAGCCTTCCAGACCATTATCGAGGAAACTCTGGGCGATAACTGCGATTTTGAAACAGTAAAAACCATTCACGAAAATCTTCAGGAAATCGTGGAGGAACATAAGGAAGAACCAGCTCCGGTCACCTTTGAAAAGAATGATGTCAAACGCCTCTTAGAAGTTAGTGGTCTGTCCGACGAGCAACTTGAGGATTTTGACTCACACTTTGAAGATTCCGTAGACGACCAGGCTGTATTTTCCGCAACAAATGTAGTAAATACGCGTAGCTTTGAAATCAAGACTCCGGATGTCATTGTCAAGGTAAATCCTGCCATGACCCACCTTGTAGAAACCCGGGTTATCGACGGAAAAACCTGTCTTGTGATTACAATCAACGACAATGTGGAAGTAAACGGGATTAATGTAAAGAGCATCTGCAAGGCTGATATCGGCGAATAAGAGAGCTGACGTTGTCGGTTTCTCCTGCAGATACGGTGCGGCTATGGGATGGGGGCTGGGATACTGAATGCAGAAGCGTATGCGAGTTGCGAATTGTGGTTTTCTGGTACAATACATTTTGGTTATCGATGAGGGACGAGACCGCTTGCAATTGCCATCCATGGCAAGAGCAAGCTCAATCTGCCATCGTGGCAGATTGTCTCTGGAAACAAAAGTATTGTACAAGAAAAGCCTGCAATTCACAAGCATACGCTTCTGCATTCAGTATCCCAGCCCCCATCCCATAGCCGCACCGTATCTGCAGGAGAAACCTCTGATTCGCCAGAATTCCAAAAACATTTCTTTCAATATCTCCTACAAGTCACGGTTTCTCCACATTCTTCAACGCAATCATCGGTCCAAAATACGTCAGCAGCGCCACAAAAAGTGCTGCCAGAACCGCTGCTGTATTACTTTCCAACAATCCATACGCTGCCTTGTAGGTCACATAAGTACAGACACCCATGAAAAGTGCACATGCCGTCGTTAAACCAAAAGTCCTTTTGACCTCCTGCCGGTATCCAATCGTCTTACGAATCTCTCTCATGTTCAGTACACCAACAATAATCGGGAAAGTCATGTAACCAATTACCAGCGCATACGCCTTTAAGTCCGTAAATGCAATCAGAACCGTCACAAGAATCACATGAATCACCAGCGAAATGGCAGAATGAATCACCGGACGGTTCATCTTGTCAAGTGCCTGCAAAATAGAGCTGGTTACCGTGGAAATCGCATAGAAGACCACGGCAAGCGACCCCATCCGCAGCATGGAACCACCTGTTGCATAATCCAGCCTTGGATAAATCATCCTTACCACAGGTTCCCCAATAACCGCAAGACCTACTGCTGCCGGGATTGCTATCATCATGTTAAATTTAATGACCGAATGAATTTTTTCCTTTACTTCTTCTTCGTCATCCAGTGCGTAGGAACGAACAATACTTGGAAGCGCCGAAGATGCCAGTGCTGTCGCCACTCCCATTGGAATACTAATCATCAGCACATAAATGGAGTTGTACACACCAGAGCTTCCTGAAATCACTTCCGTGGAATAACCACGTGCTGCCATGATGTTTCCAAATAAAATATCATCAAATACCGCACTGATCTGGTAAAATGTCTGTCCCAGAATAATCGGTACCGTAGTAAGCAGGATTACTTTATAGATGTCCGGATAGGCCTGTATCTTCTCCACAGATGCCGGTTCCCCTGATTTTAACAGTGTCTTCCTGCATGCAAGATACCAGATGAATACACAAAGAAGTGCTGTAGCCGCACCAAAACAGGTTCCAAAGGTACCTCCCATGGCACCATATC
>CAMEUH010000159.1 GCA_945938055.1 uncultured Eubacteriaceae bacterium
TTCCTGGAGACAGGATTTACACGTGATGGCAGACCTTGCGGAGGAAGTTGCAAGATTTTACGGATATGACAAGATTCCTACCACACTTCCGTCCGGTGCATCGTCAGCAGGAAAGCTTTCCTTTAAGCTTACGGTAGAGAAGGTTGCAAGGGAAGTGGCACAGTACTGTGGATTTTCACAGAGCATGACCTATTCCTTTGAAAGTCCGAAGGTATTTGATAAATTAATGATTGATGCGGATGATGTGCTTCGAAAGACCGTAACGATTTCCAATCCGTTAGGAGAAGACTTCTCCATTATGAGAACGATTCCGTTAAATGGTATGCTGACATCACTTTCAACCAACTATAACAGAAGAAATAAGAATGTAAGACTTTATGAGCTTGCAAATATTTATCTTCCAAAGGAGCATCCGTTAACCGAACTTCCGGATGAAAGAATGCAGTTTACTCTCGGTATGTATGGAGACGGTGATTTCTTCACCATGAAGGGTGTTGTAGAAGAATTCTTAAGCCAGGTTGGAATGGATGGAAGGATTATTTATGATCCGGAGGCAGGAAAGAATTTCCTTCATCCGGGACGTCAGGCTAAGATTCTGTATGATGGTGATGTAATCGGTTACATGGGAGAGATTCATCCGGATGTGGCAGATAATTACCAGATTGGTGAAAGAGCTTATGTGGCAGTCATTGACATGCCATCCATTATGGATAAGGTTTCCTTTGACATTAAGTACAAGGGACTGGCAAAATTCCCTGCCGTGACAAGAGACATCAGCATGGTAATGCCGAAGGAAATTCTTGTGGGCGCTGTAGAAGAAGTGATTGTAAAACGTGGCGGAAAGCTTCTGGAAGATTACAAGTTATTTGACATTTACGAAGGTTCACAGATTAAGGAAGGCTATAAGTCTGTAGCATACTCCATTACATTCCGTTCCAAGGAAAAGACCCTTGAGGATAAGGATGTGAATGAAGTAATGGAAAAGATTTTAAAGGCACTTTCCGAAATGGGTATTGAACTTCGTGGTTAAGGAGAAATGATGAAAAAGGCTGTAGGATATCTAGTCAGTATTATGTTGATTTTTAATTTCATATTTGCCGGTGTCCTGCAGCCTGTTTTTGCAGAGAGCATGGAGGATTACGTGGTGCGTATCGGCCTGGTAAGTCTTTATCAGGGGAAATCTTCCCTGACCATTAAAAATGCATCGGTCTGCATGGGGTATGGTCTGGAAAATGATTTTGCAGAGAATGTTACACTGCGTAGTACGGAAGGTTTTACATTTGTTCCGGATAACAGTTATTGTTACGGTTCGGTGAAAACATATTCTTCTTATGCTGATGTTCAGAGTGCCATCAAAACACTTGGTGCGGATAAGCAATATGTAATGCCTGCGGTACAGGGACATGGTGAGTACCGGATTTACATTTGTGCGGATTCTGCGGTTACGGCAGCATCGCTTGCAGCAACGTTAGAGAATTCTGCAAAGATGAAGTTTGAGGCAGTAGCCAATGAGACGAAATACCGCATGAAGATGAACTGGTCAGAAGGCAGCATGGTTATTGATGTGGGAAGCTTAAACCAGTATCCGCAGTTTATGGCGGGTGAACCAAATGAAGCCGGCATCCGGGTGATTGACCTTGGTGAGCGTCAGTATCGTGGCAGGATGGAGATTGGACGTTTTGGTGGTTCGGACACACTGACTGCTGTCAGCGTGGTTGGCATGGAAGATTATCTTTATGGTGTCATAGCCTGTGAAATGGTATCTTCATGGGAAATGGAAGCACTAAAAGCACAGGCAGTCTGTGCAAGAAGTTATGCCTATGCGCTGGACAAGAGAAATGTGACCGTTGGTGCGGATAATGGGTATGCATTGTATGATACCACGAAGAGCCAGGTATATAAGGGCTATGGACATGAGACAGAACGGACTAATCAGGCAGTAGACGCCACAAAGGGACTCATGATTTATTATGGAGACAATGTGGTGAAGGCATTTTTCTATTCTACCAGTGGCGGACATACGGCAAATTGTGAGGATGTCTGGGATGTTCCGTTAACATATTTTCGTGGCGTACCGGATAATACGGAACTGCATCAGGAGAAGGCACCATGGATTGTGGCAAGAACGAAGGATGAACTGGCTTCGGCATTAGATGAAAGTGGAAAAGGTGTTGGAAGCATCATGGGTCTTTCTGCACAGATTCGTTCGGAATCCGGCAGAATCTATCAGATGAAGGTGAGTGGCAGCAGTGGAATTGCCATTCTGAAAAAAGAAAATATCAGTTCCATCTTTTCTCTGCCGAGTACCAAGGTAAAGATTGTGGAATATGGTGATGTTCCGGACAGGGTATCTGTAATCGGACAGGATGAAACGGTGGAAAAACAAATTGGTACCTCTTATATCATCAGTGGCAATGGAACCATTGCACAGGCAGATGCCTCGTTAGAGCAGTATATTGTCATTAGTGAGGACAATCTTACAAATTTCCCGAAAAATGCCCCGACCGATTCTAATACGGTTTACTTTGCTGGAATGGGGTATGGACATGGCGTCGGTTTAAGCCAGTCGGGAGCACAAAGTCTGGCATTACAGGGATATGATTATGAATATATTCTCCACCATTACTATAATAAAGTGGAGATACGATAGCGTATAAAGGTGAAATGATGGAACGTAAGGATTTTTATTTTGATCTTCCGCAGGAACTGATTGCACAGGACCCGCTGGAGGACCGTTCCGGTTCAAGGCTTCTTGTCCTTAACAAACATACCGGAAAAACAGAACATAAGATTTTTAAGAATATTGTGGATTATTTACGTCCGGGTGACTGTCTGGTCATTAACAATACTAAGGTCATTCCGGCACGTCTCATGGGAGAAAAGGAAGGAACGGGAGCGGTCATTGAGGTTCTTCTTCTGAAAAGAAGAGAAAATGACATCTGGGAAACACTGGTAAAGCCGGGAAAGAAAGCACGACCGGGTGCAAGAATTTCATTTGGAAACGGAAAACTGGTTGGCGAGGTTCTGGATGTGGTGGAAGAAGGAAATCGTCTGATTCAGTTTCATTATGAAGGAATTTTTGAGGAAATTCTGGATGAACTGGGACAGATGCCGCTGCCGCCATATATTACCCATAAATTGCAGGATAAGAACCGCTATCAGACGGTTTATGCAAAGCATGAGGGCTCTGCAGCGGCACCAACGGCGGGACTGCATTTTACCATGGAGCTTTTGGAACAGATTCAGGCGATGGGGGTTACCATTGCCAGTGTGACACTTCATGTTGGCCTTGGAACATTTCGTCCGGTCAAGGAGGAGAATATTCTGGAGCATCACATGCATTCGGAATATTATTGTATTGAGCCGGAAGAAGCGGAGAAAATCAACAGGGCAAAGGCAAATGGAGGCAGAATCATCTGCGTTGGAACGACAAGCTGTCGAACCATTGAATCGGCGGCACTTCCTGATGGAACCGTACCGGCTGGAAGCGGGTGGACGGAGATTTTCATTTATCCGGGATATCAGTTTAAGGCACTTGATTGTCTGATTACGAATTTTCATCTGCCGGAATCCACATTGATTATGCTGGTTTCTGCACTGGCAGGCAGGGAGAATGTCTTAAATGCCTATCAGGAAGCAGTACAGGAGAGGTATCGCTTTTTTAGCTTTGGGGATGCCATGTTTATAACAGATAACGAAATTTTATAACAGATAGAGAATAAAACCGGTAATTTTTGTTTGAGTACAGTCAAATGGAAATTATCGGTTATTTTTTTTCAAAAAATCAGTTTACAATATACCCCTAGGGGGTATATAATGCGTTATGAAAAAACAAAAAGGATATAATAAAGGGGAGAATCATATGGACAATGAAAAAAGCGGAACCGTTTCCGGTGAAATAAAAGAGTGCTGTCAGAACCGGAAAAAGATGCGGGGCGAGAAAGAATATAAAGATTTACTGAACCGCTTGAACCGTATTGAAGGTCAGGTGCGTGGGGTGAAAACCATGGTAGAAAATGACGCATACTGCGTTGATATTCTGACACAGGTTTCAGCGATTACCGCAGCACTTAATAGTTTTAATAAAGTACTTCTGGCAAATCATGTACGAACCTGTGTGGCAGAAGACATCCGAAATGGAAAGGATGAAGTGATTGAGGAATTGGTGGGGACGTTACAGAAACTGATGCGTTAGGAGACAGGAAAAGGAGTTTTTATGGAGCAGTATCATATTACGGGAATGAGTTGTGCCGCCTGTGTGGCACATGTGGAAAAGGCGGTCCAAAAGGTACCCGGAGTAGAGGAAGTATCGGTCAGCCTGTTGACAAATTCCATGGGAGTTTTGGGAAGTGCAGAGGAAAAAGATATCATAGCTGCTGTTGTTAATGCTGGATATGGAGCGGAAAAGGAGAAAAAGGATACAGAAGAAACAACGATATCCTATACAGAGGCAGAGGATACGCTTAAGGACAGGGAAACACCGGTTATCCGTAAGCGTCTGGTGGTTTCATTGATTTTTCTGATTCCTCTCATGTATGTGTCCATGGGTCATATGATGTGGAACTGGCCGCTTCCTTTTGTATTGGCAGAAAATCATGTGGGAATGGGACTGGTTCAGTTGCTTTTGACCACGGCAATCATGATAGTGAATCAGAAGTTTTTTATCAATGGAGTCACAAGTCTCATTCATGGGGCTCCTAACATGGATACGCTGGTGGCACTAGGGGCGGGAGCGTCTTATGGGTATAGCACTTTTGTGTTGTTTTTGATGACACAGGCACAGACTGTTGGAAATGCGGAACTGGTTATGACATACATGAATGAATTCTATTTTGAATCGGCAGGAATGATTCTTACACTGATTACCGTTGGAAAAATGCTGGAAGCTCATTCAAAAGGAAAGACTACCGATGCACTAAAGAGTCTTATGAATCTTGCCCCGAAGATGGCAGTGGTAATCCGGGACGGTGAGGAAAGAACAATTCCGGCTCGGGAGGTGAAAAAGGGGGATATCTTTGTAGTTCGGCCGGGAGAAAGCATTCCGGTGGACGGAATCGTACTGGACGGAAACAGTGCAGTAGATGAATCGGCATTGACAGGTGAAAGCATTCCGGTTGATAAGGAAGCCGGTTCACAGGTTTGTGCGGCAACCATAAACCAGTCTGGTTTCTTACGATGTGAGACACTCAGGGTAGGAGAGGACACGACACTTTCACAGATTATTAAGATGGTTCGTGATGCGGCGGCAACAAAGGCACCCATCGCAAAGGTAGCAGACCGGGTATCCGGGATTTTTGTGCCGGCAGTCATGGTGATTGCGTCTGTGACCATACTGGTATGGCTGCTTTGTGGAGAAAGTGCTGGTTTTGCACTTTCCAGGGGAATTTCAGTACTGGTAATCAGCTGTCCGTGTGCACTCGGTTTGGCAACACCGGTTGCCATCATGGTAGGAAACGGAGTGGGAGCACGATGTGGCATTCTTTTTAAGACAGCAGTTTCACTGGAAGAAACCGGAAAAGCAGATGTGGTTGCCTTGGATAAGACCGGAACCATTACAAGCGGCAAACCACAGGTGACAGATGTTATTACGGCAGAAGGAATTTCCAGGGAAGAACTGTTACAGACAGCGTATTCTCTGGAACAAAAAAGTGAGCATCCATTGGCAAAGGCGGTTGTGGAATATGCAAGAACAGAAAATCTGATTGCAGAGGAAACGCAGGATTTTATGACAGTACCGGGAAACGGATTAAGCGCAAGAACTGGTGAAAATGTTTTCTATGGAGGAAATCGTGCCTTTATGGAAAAGAAGCTTCCGGATGCTGTAAAGAAAGAAGAATTTTTCCATCTTTCCGGACAGGCAGATATTCTTGCTTCCCAGGGGAAAACGCCGCTGTATTTTGCAAGAGACAATACATTTCTGGGATTGATTGCCGTTGCGGATGTTATGAAAGAAGGCAGCAAAGAGGCTATTTTGGAATTAAAAAACATGGGAATCCGGGTCGTCATGCTGACTGGGGATAACGAGAAGACTGCGAA
>CAMEUH010000160.1 GCA_945938055.1 uncultured Eubacteriaceae bacterium
AAGGATTTCCTTCATCTTGGCATCAGTTACTTTATATTTTCTGCGTAATGCTCTATTTTTATCACGCTCTCGATCAAAAGTATAATCAAAACCAAGTTCCCCGTCTAACACTACTTCATGAAGTCTCTGAGCAATTATATTGCCCATGGGAATCATATACCTTCTCCTTTCTTCAGTTTCTTTTATTATACAAATGATACACTTTTTTGTCAAGTGTATCATTTTTTAGGTGCTTCTTCAATGAACAATATCAATCATTCAAAAATAAGTCTCTGCTATATACCTTTTCTTTCACGTCTGCCAATTCTTCCGACTGCCGATTAGCAAGAATTACTCTGCAATTTTTCTTAAACTTTTTATCTCTTTTCGGAACACCTCTTTTACCTTTACACCAGCCCAAAAATATAGTAAAATATTTCGGTATGCATGCCAGCTTATAATGGCAGCATGGAACCTGATTTTATATAGGAGGACGCTTATCGTGGCTGATTATTCCAATGAAATAAAGAAAAGAAGAACTTTTGCCATCATCTCCCACCCGGATGCCGGCAAGACCACACTGACTGAGAAATTCCTGTTGTATGGCGGTGCCATTAATCTTGCAGGATCCGTTAAGGGAAAGAAGACTGCCAGACATGCCGTTTCGGACTGGATGGAAATTGAAAAGCAGAGAGGTATTTCGGTTACTTCTTCTGTATTACAGTTTAATTATGATAATTACTGCATTAATATCCTGGACACTCCGGGTCATGAAGATTTCTCAGAGGATACCTACCGTACCCTGATGGCTGCTGATTCTGCCGTAATGGTTATCGACGCCAGCAAGGGTGTGGAACGCCAGACCATTAAACTTTTTAAGGTATGCGTCATGCGTAACATTCCGATTTTTACCTTTATTAATAAAATGGACCGGGAAGCAAATGATCCGTTTGAACTGTTAGATGAAATCGAGAAGGTGCTCGGTATTGCTACCTGTCCGATTAACTGGCCAATCGGTTCCGGCAAGGAATTTAAGGGTGTTTATGACCGTAACGAAAAATACGTTTCCAAATTTACAGCTGCCATGAATGGCCAGAAAGAAGTGGCAACCCAGAACATTTCCATTGAAGATCCTTCTCTTCGTGCAGAAATCGGAGATGCCTTCTATGAAAAATTAATGGAAGATATTGAACTTCTGGACAGTGCCGAATTTGACCAGGATGCCGTAAGCAATGGTAAATTATCTCCGGTATTCTTTGGTTCTGCCTTGACAAATTTCGGTGTGGAGACCTTTCTGAAGCATTTCCTTAAGATGACCTACTCACCGCTTCCAAGAAATTCAACAGAGGGCCTTATTGACCCATTTAAAGAAGATTTTTCGGCGTTTGTCTTTAAGATACAGGCTAACATGAACAAAGCCCATCGTGACCGTATTGCTTTTATGCGTATCTGCTCCGGAAAATATGATGCAGGAATGGAAGTTTTTCACGTACAGGGCAACAAGAAAATCAAGCTTTCCCAGCCGCAGCAGATGATGGCTCAGGAACGCCACATTGTAGAGGAAGCTTATGCCGGAGACATTATTGGTGTATTTGACCCGGGTATTTTTTCCATCGGTGACACCCTCTGTGTCTCAAATAAGAAATTTGCTTATGAGGGAATTCCGACTTTTGCTCCGGAACATTTTGCCAGAGTACGCCAGATTGACACCATGAAACGGAAACAGTTTGTAAAAGGAATCAGTCAGATTGCACAGGAAGGTGCCATCCAGATTTTTCAGGAATTCAATACCGGCATGGAAGAAATTATTGTAGGTGTTGTAGGAACTCTGCAGTTTGACGTGTTAAAATTCCGTCTGGAGAGTGAGTATGGCGTGGAAATCCGTCTGGAGCCGCTGCCATATGAGCACATTCGCTGGGTTGTGAATAAGGGTGAAATTGATGTAAACCGTATCGTTGGCACATCCGACATGAAAAAGATTAAAGATTTGAAAGATAATCCGCTTCTCCTATTTATCAACAGCTGGTCTGTTGGAATGGTGGAAGAACGAAATCCGGATTTGAAGCTGGCAGAATTCAGCAGGGACTAAGCAAACCGCCTTCGGCTTATCCTGCAGGATTTTACCGTTTTTCTAACTTCTAACCCTCTTTACCGAATTGCCTCAGGGCAGCCGGCAAAGAGGGTTTTATTTTTCCATAATATGCAGTACTTTTTTCTTTACATGCTTTATATCTAATGGTTTTGTATTACTTTCACCGGTTATTAATAGCTGCTCTCCCAGATAATATCCATTATCTTCATATCGTCGTATCTTTGCCATGGCATTATTCAAATAATCCTCGTCATCAAGCATCCCCAAATGTTCCCAATATATCAGTCTTCTGTTCCGCACATTGATCAACGTAAAGTCTGGGTGTACTGTTACATTACCATCCAGCGTTAAAGGGAATTCGTATATATATGGAATATTGAGTTGTTCCAAAAGATTTGCAATAATAATTTCTGATTTTGAGCGCATTCGCTCCCCCTTATTAGAATAGTACTCCGGTGCATCACTTTGAAACTCCAGCTTCTTAAACTGTATTTTCTCCCATCTTTGTATAAACTGCGCATCCGTCTCTGTTACTGGATTCACCAGAGTCTGCTTGCCTTGAGGAAGTTTTTCATAAATTGATTCAATTGCACCGGTATCATATATCCTGTCTAATCGAGTCAGAAGATCCTTTTCCTGTTTTGCAGCTTTTATTACTTTTTCATCATATTCATGTTGAATCATCTGTTCAATTTTTCTTTTTTCAGATTTAGGTAGATATGTTCCATTTTTATCACTTGAATCAGAACGCAAGTAATACTGAAACCCTTTGCCATGCTTACTTGCTCTAATATTTCCCTGTTGTAGTTTTTTGATCTCTTTTTCCTTTTTCTGAATAATTTCCTGTAATACTTCCATACGTTCCATAATCTGTGTCTTTAATTGATGATACATACGGATTACCTCCTTTTTGTTATATTTGTGGTACTACTTTTCCACTTGTTTCCTTCAATTGCTTATTTTAATTGCTTATTTCATTCCGGCATAGTGATTCGCACTTTTTCTATTTCCTACGCCTGCCAGGCCACTTACAGGGCACTCACCTCCTTTATTCCGGCATAGCGATTTACACTTTCCCACTTTCCTACGCCAATAAGCCCCTGAAACAACCACCCACCTCCTTCATTATGGCATAGCGATTTACACTTTCCCACTTTCCTACGCCAACAAGCCCCTGAAACAACCACCCACCTCCTTCATTATGGCATAGCAATTCGCACTTTCGTCTTTTCCTACGCCTCCAAGTTATCTCCATTCTACTTTCCGCCCCCTTCCTGTCCATTTTCTAGCTACTATGAATTGCTACCAGCTGTCAGACTTCTATTTATTTAGTTGCTTCACGCCAAATACACATAATATGCAATCATTCACTATATACATAAATCATCATATGGGATTAATACATGCCAGATTATTTCCATAATTGAAAATACGGCTTAAAACTAATAGAAAAATTATACATACCGGCACTTACAATTCATGCAGGTGCCGGCATAAAGAATTTATAGAACCGTCCAAATAAACTATTACAATTGAACCGGCTTCAATTGAACCTAATAAACTTGAAGCCTCTTTCACCAGTCAATTTCAATGGTGCCTTCAAAAACCGTAGTTGCAGGGCCTTCCATAAAAATTAAATCATTTTCCCGATCCCAGGAAATCTTAAGATTTCCTCCAAGTAACTTAATCGTGGCCTCATCTTCACAAAGACCGTTCAGTACGGAAGCAACCAGTGTTGCACAAGCACCAGTTCCACAAGCAAGGGTCTCACCTGCACCGCGTTCCCATACCCGCATTTTTAGGTTTCTGCGGTCAATCACCTGTACAAACTCTGTATTGGTCTTTTCCGGAAATTTCTCATGTTTTTCAAAGAGCGGTCCGATGGTTTCAATTGGCAAATCCTCTGTGGAATCCACATACACGACCGCATGCGGATTTCCCATGGAAACACAGGTCATCTTATATTCCCGTCCATCCACAAGAATCGGTTCTGCCACAACCGGACTTTTTCCTTTCGCACAAACAGGAATCTTTTCCGCTTCCAGAATCGGGCTTCCCATGTTCACCCGGACCGAAACCACTTTTCCATCTTTCACATTTAAATCCAGATATTTTACGCCGGCAAGTGTATCAACGGTAATCTGCTTCTTGTCAGTCAGTCCCTTGTCATACACATACTTTCCCACGCAGCGGATTCCGTTACCGCACATCTGCGCCTGTGAGCCGTCTGAATTATACATTGCCATGAAGAAATCTGCCTTGTCGGATGATTTAATCAGAATCAGTCCGTCCGAGCCAATACCAAAATGCCGGTCACTCACTTTTATGGCAATTTCTTTTGGGTTGGAAAGACTGTTCTTGGTACAGTCCACATAAACATAATCATTGCCACAGCCTTCCATTTTCGTAAAATTCATACGTTGCTCCTTTCTCGCCATCCTTCTTCCATACGGATTAAGCATATATGCTAAGCACCATTCCTGCAGTTTCAACCATGCTGTTACCACTATCCATGCTGCATTTCTGGATATAGCGGTGTGCCTCATCCTCCGTCATGTTATTCTTTTCCATGAGAAGTCTTTTGGCATCCCGAATCAGAATCATTTCCTTTTCATTTCGTTCTGTCGGTTTCTGCCGTTTTTTACGCCGCTGAATCATCTGTGTCTCAATCATCATGTTCAGCGTTTCTGTCAGTGTGTGTACTTTAATCGGCATTGGAACAAAGACCACATCCATGTCATCACGTTCACTCCAATGACCTTCCGACGCCACAAGAAGAATCTTAAACTGCTTCGGCAGATACTGATACAAATCGGAATACAACATGTCAGATAACTTATATCCGCATACTACAATTCCTCCATCCAGACTATCTACCAACTGCAGTACATGAGCCCCTGACGTACAGGAAGATGACACGGAAAATCCACTTCTTCCCAAAACCGATTTTATGTTTCTGGCATCCTCAATCCGTGGAAATGCCACAATAATATTCGTCGTCACCATATATTATGCCTCTATGCTCATGTAACTCATTGATTAATATTTTGCAAGGTACCGGTCAATCTCCCAGTCGGAAACATATTCATTAAATAATGCCCATTCTTTCTTCTTTGCTTCTGTATATTTACCATAAATATGTTCACCCAGTGTTTCCCGGATAAACGGATCATTTTCAAGTCCTTCAATTGCCATTCCGAGATTGCTTGGAAGACTGGTAATCTTTCTTGCCTTCTTTTCTTCTTCAGTCAGTTCAAAAATATTGCAGTCAACGCTTGCCGGAGGAGTAAGCTTTCTCTTAATTCCATCAAGACCTGCTGCAAGACATACTGCCAGTGCCAGATACGGATTTGCCGCAGAATCCGGGCAACGAAGTTCTGTTCTTGTACCAGCTCCCCTGGATGCCGGAATACGAATCAGAGGACTTCTGTTCTTTGCAGACCATGCCACATAAATCGGTGCCTCATAACCCGGAACCAGTCTCTTGTAAGAATTTACCAATGGATTCGTGATTGCCGCAATACCGTTCATGTGCTCCATGATACCTGCAATAAACTGATATGCCACTTCGCTCAGACCATTTGCTCCATCCGGATCACAGAATGCATTCTTTCCATCCTTAAAAAGGGACATGTTAATGTGCATGCCTGAACCTGCCATTCCGTATTTTGGCTTTGGCATGAAAGTTGCATAAAGTCCATGTCTTTTAGCAATGGTCTTAACCGTCAGCTTAAATGTCATGATATTGTCCGCTGCCTTCAGTGCCTCGTCATATTTAAAATCAATCTCATGCTGTGCCGGTGCACATTCATGATGAGATGCCTCGATTTCAAAGCCCATTTCTTCCAGTGTAAGAACCATGTCACGTCTTACATTTTCACCAAGATCAGAAGGTCCAAGGTCAAAATAGCCTGCCTTTTCATGGGAAATGGTAGTCGGGCTGC
>CAMEUH010000161.1 GCA_945938055.1 uncultured Eubacteriaceae bacterium
GGAATTTTTCCTGATACCGGAAGCGTATGCTACAACAGGAGGTAACCGTTCCACGATAGGTTTTTTAAGAGAACATGCTGACAGCGACGGAAAAATTGTAACGGAATACTGCGACGTGGATGTGTATGCACTGGTGGATGGGAATTATTATGTTGATAAATCGGATTTTTCCTACGGAGACTCCATTCTCATGACCGATTCTAATGAGCGCTACACGGTCACCAATGTGGGAGTTCTAAAGGGCGTATATACAGTTAATAAAGGTTATGCGGTTTTCCGGCGGATTGAAATTATGGAACAGAATAAAGAATATGCGGTTGTTCAAACCGGAGTTTCCTATGGACTTTCGGCATATGACCATATTGTTCTGGATGGAACGAAGGTAGAGGAGCATCAGATTATTTATTAGTAAAGTGAAATTTTGAAATTCAGGTGATAGAATGATAAAGGAAAATATTAACACAGTACTGGAAAATATTGATACCGCTTGCAAAAATGCAGGAAGAAAACCAGAAGATGTCTGCCTGATAGCGGTCAGTAAAACAAAGCCAGTGTCGATGCTTTTGGAAGCGTATGACTGTGGAATGCGCCAATATGGTGAAAATAAGGTTCAGGAAATGTGCGACAAGATGCCGCAGCTTCCACAGGACATTCATTGGCATATGATTGGACATCTTCAGACAAATAAGGTAAAATATATCGTTGGCAGGACGGAATTAATTCATTCTGTTGATTCCATAAAACTGGCAGAGGAAATCAGCAGGGAATCCTGTAAGAAAAATGTGATTTCAAATATTTTAGTAGAAGTGAATGTGGCACGAGAAGAAAGCAAGTTTGGTATTATGCCGGAAGATGCTGTTGCATTTGTGGAAATGATTAGCAGACTTCCTGGAATTTGTGTAAAAGGTCTGATGACCATTGCACCATTTGTGGAAAATCCCGAAGAAAACAGAGAAATTTTTCGCAATTTAAAGAAATTAAGTATTGACATTATAAATAAACATATTGATAATGTTAGTATGAATGTTTTGTCCATGGGTATGACAAATGACTATATGGTAGCCGTTGAGGAAGGAGCTACTCACGTCAGGGTCGGTACCGGAATTTTTGGCGAAAGAAATTATAGAAAAGAATAGGAGAAAAACAATGGCCAATTTTTTATATAAGTTATTAGGAATGTTTAGTCTTACAGATGATTATGATGATGAAGACGAAGATTTCGATGAAGATGATTATGAAGATGATGAGGAAGAAGAAACTTCCCGCTTTAAATCAAAGAAAAAGGAGAAGGTACGTGAGCGTGAATTTGCTCCGGAACCAAAGCCTGAAAAGAAGAATAATGTACTTCCTTATAGTAAGAAATCCTCTAAGAGCAGTGGTATGGCAGTATGTGTCATTAAGCCAACCACATTAGAAGATGGCAGGGAAATTTCCGATACACTTTTAAGTGGACGTGCGGTGGTATTAAATCTTGAAGATGTAGATGGCGACATGGCACAGAGAATCATTGATTTTACTTCCGGTGCATGCTATTCCATTGGTGGTAATCTTCAGAAGATTTCAACCTATATTTTTGTAGTGACTCCATCTTCCGTGGATATTGCAGGAGATTTTCAGGATCTTGTAACCAGTGCAGCAGCCTCCTCATCGACCAGCAATAATATGTCCATGCAGAACAGGTATCGTTTTTAAATGTCATGAATGAGAATGAACTTTTATTAAGTAAACGTTTTTTGGAATTGGGGAATATGTCTTATCAAAGAGGTATTCCTTTCTTTTCCGATTTTCTTACATTAAATGAGCAGGATATTTTAAATCAGGTAATGTCAAAAATGCCACCTATTTCAATTCAGTTAATGGGTGGCTATCCTTTAGCAGAGAGAAAATTAGCAGCTTTTTATCCAGATGAGTCATTTTCGGACTTTCATCCCATCGTTTGTCTGTGTATGGAACCCTTAAACCAGAAATTTTCGGAAGAACTGACACACAGGGATTATCTTGGAAGTCTGATGAATCTCGGAATAGACCGTTCTGTTCTGGGAGATATTGTAATCGGGGAGAATAAGGCCTATCTGTTTTGTCTGGATAAGATTGCAGACTATATCCAAAAGGAGCTTGTACGTATCCGGCATACTCCGATCATGGTTTCCGTCAAGCCTTTTGAAGAAGATATTGATTTAAAACGTGAAGAAATCAGTGGATTTGTCGCATCCTTAAGGTTGGATGCCGTTCTTTCCCTGGTGACCGGACTGTCCAGAAGCAAAGCAATTTCATATATTGAAGAGGCAAAGGTCTTTGTAAACGGAAGACTGATTACCACAAATAGTTATAATCTGAAAGAAAAAGATGTTGTATCTGTCCGTGGGGTAGGAAAATTCCAATATCAATCCATTTCCGGCATGAGTAAAAAGGGACGTTATTACATTGTAGTTGACAAATATTGTTAATTAGGTTGTCAATTCTATTAGTAAGTTAGTTAACATAAAAATATTATGTAAACAGGAGAGAAAATATGTCAAAAAAAATAACCGTTAATTATCAGGAAAAACCTTGTTACGACATTGTGATTGAAAATAGTTTTGAAAAGCTGGCAGATGCTTTTTCCGGGTTATCTGTGACCGGCAAGAAAATATGTATTGTAACCGACAGTAATGTTGGACCGCTTTATGCCCAGGAAGTTGCAAAATGCCTGGAGGAAACAGGAAATCATGTGTTTTGCTATACTTTTCCGGCAGGGGAGGAGAATAAGACACTGGATACGGTTGAGGATGTGTATGAATTCCTGATTCGGAATCATTTTGATCGTACAGATATGCTTGCAGCCTTAGGCGGAGGTGTTGTTGGTGATTTGACCGGTTATGTGGCAGCAACCTACCTTCGTGGAATCAGTTTTATCCAGATTACAACAACCCTGCTTGCACAGGTGGATTCCAGCATTGGTGGAAAAACCGGCGTGGATTTCCGTGCCTATAAGAATATGGTTGGTGCCTTCCATATGCCAAGACTTGTTTATATGAATATCCATGTATTACAATCCCTTTCTTCCCGTCTTTTTAATTCTGGTCTGGGAGAAATCCTCAAGCATGGACTGATAAAGGATAAAGATTATTTTCAATGGCTTTGTACAAATTCTGATGGAATCTTAAGGCTTGAGGATTCTGTTCTGGAAGAAATGATTTATGTCAGCTGCACCATTAAGAGAGATGTTGTCGAAAAAGATCCGACGGAAAGGGGAGAGCGTGCCCTGCTTAATTTTGGTCATACGTTAGGACACGCTGTGGAAAAATTAATGAATTTTACCCTGTATCATGGAGAATGTGTGGTACTTGGCATGATTGCTGCATTGGATATCTCGCACAGACGCGGATTTCTTTCTGATAAGGAACGGAAGAGCATACATGAGTTATTTGAACAATTTGGTTTCCCGACAAAGGTTCAGGGAATTACTGCAGAAGATGTGGTTGCAGTATCCAAAAATGATAAAAAAATGGTATCTGGCAAGGTGAAATTCATTTTGCTGAAGAGAATAGGGGAAGCATATATTGACATGACTGTGACAGATGAAGAAATGAAAGAAGCACTGGGAACTATTTTAAAATAATCATGTCGGGATGGTGGAATATTTTGGAGCAGAATCGAAAAAAAGTTATTTTTACGGTATTAGGAATGGTCATCATGGCATTTCTTACAGTGGCGGACCAGATTACCAAAATGCTGGCGGTGAAAAATCTGGCAGATGGACCGTTTATATTATGGGATGGAGTGTTTGAATTTTACTATGTCAGCAATTATGGTGCTGCATGGGGAATTTTAAGCGGAAAGCGCATTTTCTTTATAATCATGACATTTATTGTGATGTTTGTCATTGCATACGTTTATTTTCGTACGCCAAAGATAAAAAAGTATGTTCCTCTGATTTCCTGCGAAATTCTGCTTTTTGCAGGTGCTCTTGGGAATTTTATAGATCGGATTCGATTGGGATATGTGAGAGATTTTTTATATTTTTCACTCATTGATTTTCCGATTTTTAATGTGGCAGACTGTTATGTGGTTCTTTCTGCAATCACATTATGCCTTTTGGTGATGTTTGTGTATAAAGATGAAGATTTTGAATTTCTATCCCGGAAGAAAACAAAGGTGACGCATGAATAAGATTGTTTTGGAAGCAGACGGCGAAGATGAGGGAACAAGAATTGACAAATATCTTGCGGAATCATTTCAGGATTTGTCGCGTTCTTACCTTCAGAAACTCATCAAAGATGAGCAGATTATTGTAAATGAAAAGATTGTAAAGGCAAATTATAAGATTGGGGCAAACGACCAGATTACGGTTATGATACCGGATCCCAAAGTCCTTGAGATTCTCCCGGAAAATATTCCCTTAAATATTCTTTATGAGGATGAGGATGTGATTCTTGTAAATAAACCGAAGGGAATGGTGGTTCACCCGGCTGCAGGGCATTATTCAGGCACACTGGTGAATGCTTTAATGTATCATTGCCGTGGAAATTTGTCCGGAATCAATGGCGTGCTAAGACCTGGCATTGTCCATCGGATTGACAGAGATACAACGGGTGTTCTGATTGCCTGCAAAAATGATAAAGCACATAACAGTCTGGCAGAACAGCTTCGCGTTCATAGTATTACCAGAAAATACGAAGCAATTTGTTTTCATCTGTTTCCTGAACCGGAAGGCACAATTGATGCTCCCATTGGAAGACATCCGGTAGACCGGAAAAAGATGGCAATCAACCGGGTCAATGGAAAAAGAGCTGTAACACATTACCGGGTTCTGGAAAATCTAAAAGGGTTTTCTTACGTGGAATGTTGTTTAGAAACCGGAAGGACTCATCAGATTCGTGTGCATATGGCTTCCATTTCTCATCCACTGCTGGGAGATGAGGTTTACTGTAATGCCAAAACACCTTATAAATTACAGGGGCAGACGCTTCATGCAAGAGTACTTGGGTTTATTCACCCTTCAACAGGAAAATACATGGAATTTGAAGCACCTCTTCCTGAGTATTTTCAGGATTTATTAATCAAGTTAAAGGCTTAATTTATTAAAAATAATTTAAAATATTATAAAGAAATTATTAAAATTACCCTCATTTTCTATTGTTTTTTGTCGAAAATGGGGGTATAATTTATAACGGATTTAGAGAGATTTGCTATTTTGAAAGGATTTATTTTATGGAGTACACAAGGCAGAGTGCTGTTAAAACCTTACTTGACAGCTATGAAGCTTATTACAACATTACGAAGTTCGAGGATGAACAGAAACCACTCACGGCAGTCTGTGAGTTTTTTGAACATTCGGAGAAATTTGTGCTTTCAAGAAAGGCAGAGTTGTGGTCCGCCGACTGCGAAGAGTTTCTTTATCTTTTTGACATGGAGCGGCTTACAAAAGATCTCTATGAGCAATGCAGGGATTATGCACTGGAAGATGGCATGAAAAGAGCACATATCGGTCCGGGGCATATGTATACCTACATTACTCCGGTCTTTATTTGCGAAAAATGCGATGAAGACGCAAAAAAGGCATTGAAAAAGTGCCGTATTTACAAAAGCTTTCATTTCTCTTTTCATGGCTGGATGGATTTCCATGTTGCTGTATTTGAAACATCCACACAGAAGATGTATTCGAATGCAAGCGGCCGGTGCGTGGAAAAGGTAATGAAAAACGTATTATTTCATACCAATAAGAAAAGGAGATTTTTAAGATGAACACATTAGTATTATTACTTCTTTGTGTTGCCGTACTTCTTTGCGGTTATATCTTCTACGGAAGATGGCTTTGCAAGAAGTGGGGTGTTGGTGAAGGCGATATGCCTACTCCTGCCCATACCATGGAAGATGGTGTGGACTATGTTCCTGCAAAAGCACCTGTCCTGATGGGACATCATTTCTCATCAATTGCCGGTGCAGGTCCTATTACCGGACCAATTAATGCAGCTATTTTTGGCTGGATTCCTGTAACTCTCTGGGTA
>CAMEUH010000162.1 GCA_945938055.1 uncultured Eubacteriaceae bacterium
AGATTACGTATAGTGAATTTCTGGAAATGGTTGAAAAGGACAGCATTGCAAATGTAAAATATGATTCGGATAAGATTATAATTTATCCGAAGGAACAGCCATATGAAGGTTTGGAATTTTCGTATTACACGGGTTATGCCGAGGATGCGACAAAGATTACAGAACGTCTGGAGGAACATAATATTCCGATGGATTCCTATATACCAGATACGAATTCCTCTATTCTGGATTTTCTTCTGATGTATATTCTGCCGTTTGTTTTTATTTATTTTATGTTTTCCTTTGTATTCCGGAGAATTTCAAAGGGTGGCGGCATGATGGGCAATGTCGGAAAGAGTACTGCCAAAATGTATATGGAAAAGGAAACGGGAGTAACATTTAAGGATGTTGCAGGACAGGATGAGGCAAAGGAATCCCTGACGGAGATAGTGGATTTTCTTCATAATCCGGATAAATATTCTAAGATTGGAGCCAGACTTCCAAAAGGCGCACTTCTTGTAGGTCCTCCGGGAACCGGTAAGACACTCCTTGCAAAAGCAGTTGCAGGTGAGGCAAAGGTGCCGTTTTTCTCCTTATCCGGCTCGGATTTTGTGGAAATGTTTGTTGGTGTCGGTGCATCACGTGTAAGAGATTTGTTTAAACAGGCGCAGAGTTCTGCACCTTGTATCATATTTATCGATGAAATTGATGCAATTGGAAAATCAAGAGATTCCAGGTATGGTGGTGGAAATGATGAGCGGGAACAGACGTTAAATCAGCTGCTGGCAGAAATGGATGGTTTTGATACTTCTAAGGGTATCTTCATTCTGGCGGCAACAAACCGTCCGGATGTACTGGATAAGGCACTGTTAAGACCGGGACGTCTGGATCGGAGAATTATTGTGGATAAGCCGGATCTGAAGGGCAGAATTGAAACATTAAAGGTTCATTCCAAGGATGTGCTGATGGATGACACGGTAGATTTGGAAGAAATTGCAAAGGCAACTTCCGGTGCTGTTGGTTCTGATCTTGCCAATATGATTAATGAAGCTGCCATCAATGCAGTAAAAGAAGGCCGTAAAGTAGTAACCCAGAAAGATTTATTTGAGTCGGTAGAAGTGGTTATTGCCGGCAAGGAAAAGAAGGATCGTATTCTTAGTAAGGAAGAAAAACGTGTTGTTGCATTCCATGAGGTAGGTCATGCGTTAATTACCTGTCTTAGAAAGCACGCAGAACCAGTGCAGAAGATTACCATTGTTCCGAGAACAAAGGGGTCTCTTGGTTATGTAATGCAGGTTCCGGAAGAAGAAAAGTATCTGATGTCAAAGGAAGAAATGCTTACGGAAATCATTACATTCTGTGGAGGACGTGCTGCAGAGGAGCTGGTATTTGATGATATTACAACAGGTGCTTCCAATGATATTGAAAGAGCAACCAGTATCGCAAAGAATATGATTACAAGATATGGTATGTCAGAAACCTTTGGTTTTATGGGACTGGCAACCATTGAGAATCAGTATCTTGATGCAACGGCAAGGCTTGACTGCTCCTCTGAAACGGAGAAACTGGTGGATGAGGAAGTGAAGAAACTTCTGAATTCCTGTTATGAAGAGGCAAAGAAGCTTCTGTCGGAAAACAGGGATGTTCTGGATAAGATAGCAATGTATCTTTATGAGAAGGAAACCATTACCGGCAAACAATTCATGGAGATTTATAATGAAGTAAAGGGAATTGAACCGGAAGAGAAAAATGAGTCAGACATTTAATATTGAAGAAGAATTAAAAAAACTCCCGGGAAAACCGGGAGTATATATTATGCATGATGAGACTGATGAAATTATCTATGTGGGTAAGGCAATCAGTCTTAAAAATCGTGTAAGGCAATATTTTCAGGAAAGTCGCAATAAGTCTCCAAAGATTGTCCGGATGGTGGAACATATTGATCATTTTGAATATATCATCACGGATTCGGAGCTTGAGGCACTGGTACTGGAATGCAATCTGATTAAGGAGCATCGTCCGAAGTATAATACCATGCTCAAGGATGATAAGTCCTATCCATACATTAAGGTAACCGTTGGGGAGGACTTTCCAAGAATTCTTTTTGCAAGACAGATGAAACGTGACAAGGCGAAATATTTCGGACCATATACCAGTGCAGGAGCGGTAAAGGACACGATTGAACTGCTTCGTAAAATTTACAAAATTCGGACCTGTAACAAGGTACTTCCTAAGGATATCGGTATCGGAAGACCCTGCCTAAATTACCATATTAAGCAGTGCCAGGCACCGTGTCAGGGGTATGTTTCGCGGGAAGAATATCATGAGTCCGTGAAGAAAGCATTGGAATTTCTGAATGGAAGTTACCATGGTGTGATTACCATGCTGACAGAGAAAATGAAAGATGCTGCAGAGAGAATGGAGTTTGAAGAGGCGGCGGAATATCGCGATCTTTTGAATAGTGTGAAGCAGATTGCGCAAAAGCAGAAAATTACCAATTCAGACATGGAAAATAAGGATATTATTGCCTGTGCCATCGAGGGGGATGATGCAGTGATTCAGGTTTTCTTTGTCAGGGATGGAAAACTGATGGGAAGAGAACATTTTCATATGAATGTTGCACTTGCAGAGAACAGGACGCAGATTGTAACCGGATTTATTAAGGAATATTATGGAGGAACCCCGTTTATTCCGGCAAAGATAGTCGTACAGGATGAACCGGAGGAAGGGGAAATTCTTGAAAACTGGCTTACAAAGCGGCGGGGACAAAAAGTTCATCTGGAAGTGCCGAAACGCGGGCAAAAGGAAAAGCTGGTTGAACTTGCCGAGAAAAATGCCCAGATGGTTCTTGCCCAGGATCTGGAACGAATCAGAAGGGAAAAAGAGCGGACTTTTGGCGCAATGGCGGAAATTGGAAAACTATTGGAACTTCCTGAATTAAAGCGTGTAGAAGCTTTTGATATTTCTAATATCAGTGGTATGGAGTCGGTTGGTTCCATGGTCGTTTTTGAGAATGGGAAACCGAAGCGGAATGACTACCGCAGGTTTAAGATTAAATATGTAAAGGGACCAGATGATTATGCCAGTATGGAGGAAGTACTGACAAGGCGTTTTATGCATGGGAAGAGTGAAAAAGAAACGGGAGAGAGAACCAGCTTTAGTATTTATCCGGATCTTATCATGATGGATGGAGGACGTGGTCAGGTCAATGTAGCTTTGCGGGTACTGGAAAATTTGCAGATTCATATTCCGGTATGTGGCATGGTAAAGGATGATAATCACAGAACGAGAGGGCTTTATTATAATAATGTGGAAATACCAATCGACACTCATGGGGAAGGCTTTAAATTAATCACCAGAGTTCAGGATGAAGCGCACCGTTTTGCCATTGAATATCACAGAAGCCTGCGAGGACAGGCACAGGTCCGGTCTGTATTGGATGATATTGAAGGCGTGGGACCTGCAAGGAGAAAAGCACTCATGAAATATTTCATGGACATTGAGGCAATCAAGAATGCCAGTGTGGATGAGCTCATGAAGGCAGACCGGATTACCGAAAGTGTTGCACAGAATATATTTAACTACTTTCACTAATAACAATTCTGTGTTATGATAAGCAAAAAGATGGAATTTGGGAGGTTTGGGATGGATAGTGTTGCTTTAATCAAGGTACTTGAAAAAATGGGGCTTAAGAATAAGACACCTCAGATTTCAACGGACAATATTTTTCTGCATATTCCGGAAATTAACAGACCGGCACTTCAGCTTTCGGGATTTTACGATCATTTTGACAATGACAGAATGCAGCTGATTGGTAATGTGGAGTTTGCATATCTGTCAACATTAGATGATGCAACGAGAAAGCTTCGCTATACACAGCTTCTTTCAAGCAACATTCCGTGTCTTGTATTTTGCCGGGGTCTTGAACCAGAACAGATGCTTCTGGAAATTGCATTAAAATATAGTGTACCGGTACTTCAGTATCATGGAACGACGTCTTCTTTTATGGCAGAGGTTATCCGCTGGCTTAAGGTTCAGCTTGCTCCAACCATTACCATTCATGGAGTTCTGGTTGATGTATATGGTGAAGGCGTACTGATTATGGGGGAAAGCGGAATCGGTAAATCCGAGGCGGCATTGGAACTTATTAAAAGAGGTCACCGGCTGGTTTCTGATGATGCAGTGGAAATCAGTAAAGTAAGTGATGAGACATTAATTGGTACAGCACCGGATATTACAAGGCATTTTATTGAACTTCGTGGCATAGGTATAGTAGATGTAAAGACCCTTTTTGGTGTGCAGAGTGTCAAGGAAACGCAGACCATCAACATGGTAATTAAACTGGAAGAGTGGGATAAGGAAAAGGAGTATGACAGATTGGGACTGGAAGAGGAATACACGGAATTCCTTGGAAATAAAGTTGTCTGCACAACCATTCCGATTCGCCCGGGCCGAAATCTTGCGATAATCGTAGAGGCGGCAGCCGTTAATTATCGACAGAAACAGATGGGGTATAATGCGGCGCAGGAACTGTACAACAGGGTTCAGCAGAATATAGCAAAGAAAATGGGAAACTAAGGATGGAACGGCATATGAAGGATATTTGTTTTGGTGTGGATGTTGGCGGAACAACGGTAAAAATTGGATTATTCCAGACGGATGGACAGCTTCTAAACAGCTTTGAAATTCCGACGAGGAAGGAAGAAAAAGGAAAATATGTCATTGGTGACATTGCAGCTGCTCTGGAAAAGGAACTGAAAGAAAAGCACATTGAAAAGGAACGGGTAGCTGGTGTAGGAATTGGCGTTCCGGGACCGGTTCTGGATGATGGAACGGTAAATGTCTGCGTGAATATTGGCTGGGGTGTCATTAATGTTGCCAATGAGCTTGGAACGCTGACGGGTCTTCCGGTGAAAGTGGGAAATGATGCAACCGTTGCTGCACTTGGAGAAATGTGGCAAGGCGGTGGTAAGGGCCATGACAGCATGGCATTATTTACATTGGGAACCGGCGTGGGCGGTGGAATCATTGTCAATGGCAAGCCTGTGAACGGAAGTCATGGTGCCGGTGGTGAAGTTGGACATATTCCGGTCGTGATGGATGAAACGGAAGTCTGTACTTGTGGAAAGAAAGGGTGCCTTGAACAGGTGGCATCGGCAACGGGAATTGTAAAGGAAGCGAAAAAGCTTCTGGCAGGCAGTGAAAAAGCGTCAGCATTAAGAAACTATGAACCATTGACTGCCAAGGCTATTTTTGATGAGGCAAAAAAAGGCGATGAAATAGCAATGGAGGCTGTTGAGATTCTTGGAAAGTATCTTGGAATTGCAATGGCACATGTGGCAGGCGTTGTAGACCCGGAGATTTTTGTCATAGGAGGCGGCGTGTCCAAGGCAGGAAAGATTCTGTTGGATGCGATTGAAAAAAACTACAGACAGTATGTGTTTCATGCAAGCCGTGATGCCATAATTACACTTGCAACGCTCGGCAATGATGCAGGAATGTATGGAGCAGCAAGACTGGTAATAGAAAATTAATTGAGATGGATGGGTAAGAATTCATGAATCAGGAGCTATTTGAAAAACTGGTACAGATTGTTGGAAAAGAAAATGTACTTGTAAATGAATCCATGAAAAAACATACCACGTTCCGGATAGGCGGAGAAGCAGATTTTTTTGTAACGCCATGCAATACAAATGAAATTGGACAGATTATTGGGGAATGCAGGAATATGCAGATACCATACTATGTCATGGGAAACGGAAGCAATCTTCTGGTAAGCGATAGTGGATACCGTGGGGTAATTGTACAGATTTATGATAAACTGAACCGGATTGAGTGGAAAGAAAATGGTGCCGTGGTCATGGCAGGCTGCCTTCTGTCAAAATTTGGAAATGAGGCTGCCCAAAGAGGTCTTAGCGGT
>CAMEUH010000163.1 GCA_945938055.1 uncultured Eubacteriaceae bacterium
AATGATATTAATATTCGTTATAATTTTTGTAGCCGCCTTTCACATTTTTTCAAATCGTTGTCTCTTCAAACACTCATGGATTAATTATAATATCTGCGTGAGCAAATTTCCTGAATGATTACATTTGCCGCCTTACGTGCTGCGCCTTCCGTAAAATGGACACCTTCATACATCTCGCCGTCAGCATCCTGGACATTGTGAACATTAATTCCCATCATTTCCCCGATGTTAAAGGACTGGATTCCCCACATTGCTGCGGCTTCACACAAAGCATCGCCGTAATTAAAAGAAGTAAGACCCTGTCCGTTATATAAATTATACGTATTACTTGCCACAATCGGCGTTCCCATGACAAGAATATAGGCATCCGGATATTTTCTGGTCAGATAATTAAACATCATGTGACAGCCGCCGTAAAATGTCATTTCATCCACCATAGGATTCCCATTGCCGTCAAAAACAAGCTTTTTATCACCCAGCGGAACGTCACCACACCAGTCATTGGTTCCGGCCATGATGAAAATCACCTCCACATCAGCCGGTATTTCAATGCCAGGATATTCCGTTCTGGATTCCCTGCACATGTTAATTTCATTATCGTTAAAATTGGAAATAGCCGCTCCACGGATTCCACAATTATAAGCATCAAATTCAAAATACTGATTTACCATGTCGCAATGATAATATAATTCGGTCAGACTGTCTCCATACCATGCCACTTTTTTCCCATGCCAGTCATCATAAAAATTCGTTGCGGTTGATATTCTGTCCGTAAGTCCGGCGCTTACATTATAACTACTAAACAGCATGCCGCATAAGAAAGCAATCACCATGATGCTGCAGCCAAATGCCAAAAATGATGCTCTTTTAAAATTTTTCATTTCTGTCTCCTTTTTTCAGAATTTGTTCCAATCAGTTTCGTTTAATTCGATATTACTCTTTGGGGTTATGCTTGTCAATCATTGTACTTTTGCACCCTTACGGCTTTCCTTTATCCTCCTCAACAAGCATCCGTGAAAATTCCATCACAACATCCTTCCTTGACACACTACCGGTCTGCATGAGTTTCAGCCACATATATCTTGCCACTTCATTAATCTTCCCGGTTTGTGTCACCTCATACAACACGTCCAGCAGTTCTTCATCGGAAAGGTTCCTTGCGCCAAATTCCTCTGATTCATAAACGGTCATGACAATGTCACTTTCCTTCACCTGCCCGGATAAGAGTCTGGAACAAAGTCCCTTTAATTCTTCCGGTTCCGGCTTTCTATCCAGCATCGCATAAAAGATTCTTATGACAGAATATGTCACATCCGAATCCCGGTTGTAACTTTTTAGGTTCAGTCCGTTCAGCTTTCGAATATCATTTACCGTCCCGGTATCCACGTCAAAATCATAGCATCGGTAATCAAATTCTGTCAATGTTACAAGGTCAGCAAACACCCTGTCTCTGGACATTCCGGCCTGTATGCATTCCACATACTTTTCTATCCTGCCAGCATCCATTTCCTCGTCAGAAAGACCAAGGAGTGCACGATAAAGCATTTTCACATATGCTTCCTCATTTTCCGATGGAGCATTTGCTTCCTTTCGTGCAATCACCTCATACGCCACCTCTGCTGCCGTCAGATTTCTTGTCATGAGACGGTCCGTATAGCTTGTTTTATCATCCTCCGAAGCAGTATTTCCGTAGACTCCCATGTAGAGTTCATCAATAAATTTTCCTGTGTTTTCCCGGATTTCTTCTGCATCCTTGACCACCACGATACAGGTTGCATATTCCACGCCGTCACATGCTGCCATCACCACGGTTCTGCCGGGATTTATCCCTGTCATCTCACCGGAGTTGGCATCAACGGTTACAATATTTTCGTCATTACTAATCCATTTCAATCCCTTGGTGGAAGCAAATTCCGGATAAACCGTATACTCCAAGGTCTCCTTATAGCCCGTTGCAAGAACCGTTCCGTCCTTAAAAAGCTTAAGCTCTTCCAATGGTTTCCGGACAAAACGCTCACCGTCAAAATACGTCACCACTTCATTCCACAGACTGATTCCCATGGTATTCAGGCATCCTGCCTTGGAGTTGTGCGGTTGCTCTGTATCCATGTACTTAAAAACATCATAAGACATCCTTCTGCTTCCGTCCGGATTCAACAGCCCGAAATAGAATTTGTCCTTTACCTCAGCCGAAGCATCCTTTAAGGCACGGAACATGGTTGCATCCACCATGTCATTAAACTCCGCAGCATAATATGTATACGCAAGGGCAGCTGCCTGCTTTGCATCCTGCCCGTTGTACACGGTAAAGCCCTGCTCCGACAGGATAATCCGCACCTTTTCCCCATAAGTATTCTTTACATAATCCGTAAGAACATTCAGGTTTTTTGCACTGATAAAATCTGCCGAAAGGCTGTCCGGCGTATATTTATACGCATTTCGCGAATTCCAGATGTTGGAATCTGTCATGATGGAAGCATAAGGGTGATATGCAAGATTCCAGTCAATGTCCGGTTCCAGTTCCAGAATCCTTTTTGCAAATGCGTCCAGAAAGGTCTTTCCTGCAATTCCCCGTCCCTCGTCATTATGCGTCCAGCTGTGATCCAAGGATAAATATGCCTTTGCCCCGCTGTTATAGCGTTTGATGGCATGATTCACAATCAGGAACGAACGCGCCGCAATGTCCACGTTGACATCCAGACTGGTCGTTCCCGTATAATTCCATGCATTCGGCATGTTGACCTCATTTCCAACAATCCAGTTATCTATGTGGCAGTTTTCCCTTCCGTAAACCGATGCAAGGAAATCCATGAGTGCCGAAAGTGTTTCCGTCGCACCGGCATCATACACATTCCATCCATAGTAAAGTCTTTTCGAATCCGAACGTGCTCCGGGATAAATCAGATTATGCCTTAACGATGCATCATCCATCTGCATGAGCAGTACCACGGTCACGCAGACATCATTTTGATTAAATTCCGTTACTGCCTCCGTACTAAGATCCGGTATATAATTAAAATAATAGGTTTTTCCGTTATAAACGTGCGCCACATTTCCGTTCAGAAGCTGATTTAAGCACACATTCACCAAGGTATGGCTGATTCCCAGATCCTTAAAATCTCCCGAGTAGGAAAATGCCTCCTGTAGTCCTTTTTTCGTCCTTGGCTCGGTCCGGTAATAATTACTGGAACCCTCATACCCCTGTTCAAAGTATGCATCAATATTATCCTGCGCCATGACAATCCCCGGAAATGCCATTCCAAAAAATATCATTCCCAGCAAAGTTACAAAAGCCATGGCATGCACGAATGCACACTCTTTTGATTTATTTCGTTTTCTTCCTTTTAACTTATTTTTCATACTCATAAACATATAATTCATGCAATGCCCTTGTCGCCATGATGTACTTTGCCTGTCTGTGCAAAGGTGTTGCAATTTTTCCTTCATAAATGCAGTGAACCTGATCAAATTCCAGTCCCTTTGCAAGATAGAAGGTTGTTACCACGATTCCCCTCTTAAATTCCTTACTGTCACGGTTCATGTAAGATAACTTCTTTGTAGTATCCACGCCCCGCTTTGCCAGCTCTTTTTCTAATTCCCGATGCACCATTACGGCTTCTTTTTCCGACATGGTTATAACGGCAAAGGTATCAAACTGTTCCAGACTTTCACAGAGTACTTCTGCCAAGCGACTGATACAAGCCTTTTGTGGAAGTCCACGCAGAATTTCCGGTTCTTTTCCATGCCGTTCCAGAAGTTCTGCATCTGCCACATTGGTAATGGACTGCGCATATCCGGCAATCTCCACAGTCTGCCGGTAGCTTTTGTTGATGGAAAGCATCTTGATTTCTTTCCCGAAAATCTTTGGCAAAAAGCGCATGACATCACTTTCCTTTTCTTCCATGGTCTGCGCCTTGTCTCCAAGAATTGTCATCTTGCAGTCAAATAATTTCCGGATAATCTGATACTGGACATAGCTGTAATCCTGCATTTCATCAATTACCAGATGCTTGATTTCACGCTTATTTTTTCGGGAATACAGCTGATATTTAAGATACAGCACCGGATAAACATCCTCATAACGAAGCTTCCTGTTTTCAAGCGGAACATCCGGAAGTTTTTGCATGTCCATCCGCTCCAGGAATTCACTATACAGCTTATAAATGTCTGTCGTCGCATACATCTGCTGAAAGGACTCCATGATAATTGCCATTTCCAGTTCATCAAGACTTCTTCCGTTTAAGGTCTCCGCCTCATCAATGACATACTCCGCCACTGCCTCCATTCTGGATAACAGCGGAATGTCCGGGAACTTATAATAAAAAAGCTCCATAATGTCATCCGCGGATTTTGTGACAAATTTGTACCGGATATTCTTAAAATTCATCAGCTCACTTTCAAGCTCCAGCACATACCCATTCAATTCATTGACAAATTCACGGGACTGCTTATACTGATACCGGCTTTTTATTTCCGAATCCTTATAAAGCTCATCCGCTTCTGCAAGCAGCATCCTTTCAATCTGGTCATACCGTTCCTCACAGTCTGCTGCAATTCCCTTTAATTCCCGATATGCAAAAATATCAAAGCTCATTTCCCGGATATTTTCCTCTCCAAGCTCCGGAAGAATATGGGAAATGTAATCCGTGAACACGCCGTTTGGCGACAAAATGAGCACATTGGAAGCCTTTAAATTCTTCCTGTCATGATACAAAAGATACGCAATCCGGTGCAGTGCAATGGATGTCTTCCCACTCCCTGCAGCTCCCTGCACCACCACAATCTTATCCTTTACATTACGGATAATCTGATTCTGTTCCTTCTGAATCGTGCTCACAATATTTTTAAGCTTAACGTCTCCGTTGTTTCCAAGCTCACTTTTTAAAATCTCATCATCAATCTTAACATCACTTTCAAAGGCATAAATCATTTTGCCCTTTTTAATCTTATACTGCCATTTGGAAGTAATCTCTCCTTCCATGACCCCCTCCGGTGTTTCAAAAGAGGCTTCTCCCTTATCGTAATCATAAAAAAGCCCGGCAACCGGTGCTCTCCAGTCCACAATTAAAGGAACTGCACCTGCACCCTCAGAAAAATTTCCAATCCCGATATAGTAGCTTTCCGGTTCCTGTTCGCCTTCATATACAAAATCAATTCTCCCAAAATATGGTGAATCCAGCATCTTTAAGAACCTTCTTCTTAAGTCCATTGCCTGTGAGTTCGCGTTAATCTGTGTACGAAGCGCCTGCTGATTATCAAAGTATTCATAGCCATATTCATCCATCTCCGTATAATTCGACCAGAAATAATCATGCATTTCTTCAATATCTTTCTGCCCTTCGTCGATGGAAAGATTCAGCTCCTTAATACGATTATGAAGTTTTTCGAGTACCATTGTAAGATAATTGTCTTGCATGAGCGGACTCCTTCTCTATTTTCCGGATATTGGGGACGCAATCCGCAGTCTGGGTGGGAGGGGGGGAAGGTGGGCGGTATTGCGGATATAAGGCTTTCTAAATGTTCCATGGAAAAGGGTACTGACAAGTGACGCAACCGGCTTCCAATCCGCCCTCCTGGCGGGTGGAAGCCTTTTTCGAACCTCGTGTTCGAAAATTGCTGGGGACTGAATGGAACATTAAGAAAGTCTAATATCCTCCATAATGCCCACCTTCCCCCTCCCACCCAGACCACCGATTGCTGCTCCCCGCTCTCCAAGGAACTCCACTTAGGTGGGGCTGGGGTAAGTGCTTTCCGGTTTTGGGGCGGACTTGCGGAGGATGTTAGAGTGGCTTAATGTTCCATTCAGCACACAGCAATTCGCAGACACGATGTCTGCGAAAAACACCTACCCGCCATGGATGGCGGATTAGGTGTTGGTTGCGTCACTTGCCAG
>CAMEUH010000164.1 GCA_945938055.1 uncultured Eubacteriaceae bacterium
TGCTGCAGCACCATTAAAACCATACCAGCCAAACCAGAGGATGAATACACCCAGGGCACCCAGCGGAAGATTATGTCCGATGATAGGCTTTGGATTTCCGTTTTCATCAAATTTTCCGATACGCGGTCCAAGCATTGCAGCACCAATTAAAGCAGTAAGACCACCTACCATATGGATACATGCGGAACCGGCAAAGTCAATGAATCCCATCTGGGCTAACCAGCCGCCGCCCCATACCCAGTGTGCTTCGATTGGGTATACAACTGCACTGATGATACCGGAATAAATACAATATGTAATGAATTTTGTTCTTTCTGCCATTGCTCCGGAAACGATGGTGGCAGCAGTTGCGCAGAATACCAGGTTGAATACGAAGTTGCCCCAGTCAAAGTTATAAAAATCTGTAAAGATTCCAAGTGTAGGAAGACCAATGAGACCGGCAAGAGCGTCTTCTCCTAAAAGTAATCCGGAACCCAGAAAAATAAAAACGACTGTACCAATACAAAAGTCCATTAAATTCTTCATGATAATGTTACCTGCATTTTTTGCACGGGTAAAACCGGCTTCTACCATGGCAAAACCAGCCTGCATGAAGAATACCAAAGCGGCTCCTAATAAGAACCAGACACCATGTGTGCCAAATAACATACTGTTTACTGCCTCAGAAGCTGCCTCAAGGGAGGCAGGATCAACATTGAATAATACCATAATTTTTCCTTCCTTTCTATCCTCATCCGAATAAAAAAAGAAGATAAGAATTTCTGAACAATTCATTTGTCAGCAAATTATTATCCCCTTTGATAATTCTTGTTTTTATTCTGTTTTTTAGGGAGAGCGGATTTTTTATACTGCATCATTACCACGCTCACCAGTACGGATACGTACTGCATCTTCTACGGTTGAAATAAAAATTTTACCATCACCATAGTTACCAGTATTGATTTCCTTTACAACTTTATCAACGATTGTATCTACAATCTCTTCACTTACAACGGTTTCGACTTTAACCTTTGGAAGAAGATTGACGTTATATTCCACGCCTCTGTAGATTTGCTTGTAACCCTTCTGGGTTCCATAACCCATGATGTTTGTAATCATAAGTCCGTTTGCCTTACTGTCTTCGAGAATCTTCTTTAAGTCCTCAAGACGTTCCGGCTTGATAATGATTTCCAGTTTTTTCATAATCTGACCCTCCTTGATATTCTTTCCTTATGATGGCCTGCCATCAGAATAAAAAAAGACGTCCTGAATCAATCAGAACGCCTTTGTTCGTATAACTGTATTATACACAGTTGAAATCATCTGTCAATAACTTTTTTAATATTTTTTGAAAAAAATTATTGTTTTTAAAGCAAAGTGCTTTTATTTCTTAATAAACAAGTGCCGGGAAGCATTATACATTGAAAAACAATAGTATAGACAAGACATTAATAAAATAATCCGGGCAATCTGTACCAGTATGGGAATTAGAGTAGTATATGCCATAAAATAGAGAAATGCAACAATTCCGCACAAGGTCCAGATAGGGCGGAAGTTTCTGGTAATAGCCAGTTCATTAACACTTTTGGCTGATTCAATCAGAGATTCGGTAAAATAATAGGTGAAATAAATGTAAAAAAATGTATTAATGCCAAGGAGTACACCGGATACGGTTGTTCCGGATACGCCAGCCAGTGGAACAACAAAAGTAAACAGTGAAAAAGGTATGGAAATAATAGCGTAACGTTTTGCCTTGCGGGACATTGTACCGCAAAGAGACCATTTTAACGTACCGATGGTTAAGATAATGGCACCGGCAAGATTGAGAAAATAAAAGTCAAAAGCAATACCAAAAGAATTTACAAGGATTCCGGCAATACAAAGTAAAAGAAAAGTATTCATAAACTCCTCCTAAAAGTTGATTTCTTTATTATAGCATTAGTCACCTGCATGCGCAATAAAGGAACAGACGGCGAATTATTAAAAAAGGGTTAAATTTTTTGCGAGATTATGTTATAATAAAGAAAAATATGCCGATATATTGACTATAAACAGATTCTGATGGGAAAGGAGCTGACGACATGACAATTTCAAAAATGGATGGAAATCTATATGATTATGGGAATCTATCAAAAATTCGTGGGAATTATAATCAGGAAGCACTTCGGAACATACCGGAACCTGTAAAAGAGACGGAAGAAAATTTGTCTGCAGTTTCGGATGCAAAAACGTCTGAAATAAAAGCTCCAAAGATTCTGGCAGAGGGTCAGCTGGAGGATTTTGCTTTTGATTTTAAGAAGAATAAAGAATTTTCCATGGTTGGCGAAGACAGCCGGATTGAAAATCTGGATTTGGAAAAGAATGTTGCAGACAGTCGGAAAGATGAACTACTGGATCAGTATCGTTATTTTGTTGGAGGAGAAAATACTTCCATACAATACGCATCGCCAGACGGTGTGGTAACCAGGGTAAATCGGTAAAAGGATTAATTGAAACCATGTAATTTAAAAAATTTTTAAAATAGGGGTTGCATTCTTAATTTACTTCTGATATAATCTCATTTGTTCGCAACAACCGAACATTGGGCTTTCGCCAAATTGGTAAGGCACTGGATTCTGATTCCAGCATTGTGGGGGTTCGAGTCCCTCAAGCCCAGCTATGAGCTGTTATACAATGAACGATTGTATAACAGCTTTTTTTCTATCAAAATATGACATGTATGGGTGATGAAATGTACGAAGAAGACTGGCAGGTAAGATTTAGTGAGTGCGACAGGAACCAGCAGCTGACCTATAGCGGCATAGTGAATTATTTTCAGGATTGCAGTAATCTTCAGTCAGAAAAACTGGGAGCCGGATGTTCCTATCTGGAGGAACGAAACCGGGCATGGATTTTGGATTTCTGGCAGATTGTAATTGAAAGAAGACCGCATTCTTTTGAGAGGATAAAAACCGGAACCTGGGCGAGCGGATTTAAAGGCTTTTTCGGATTGCGGAATTTTATCATGAAATCGAAGGATGGTGAGCTTCTTGCATATGCCAATTCCTATTGGGTTTATTTGGACATGCTGACGGGAAGACCGGTGCGGATTACGGAAGATGAGGCATCTGTATATCCGGTGGAGCCGGCATTTCAGATGGATTATGCGGACAGAAAGATACCAGTGCCGCAGGAATTGGAACTGCTGGGTGAAACAGTTGTGAATGAGCATCAGATTGATTTGTACCATCACATGAATAATGGGCGATATATTGAACTTGCGGCGGACTATTTGCAGGAGCAGCAGAATGTAAGGCAAATCTGCTGTCAATATAAGAAACAGGCAAAACAAAATGATAAGATAAAGATTTACGGGAATTTTGCAAAGGAGAGAGAAACCATCGTTTTAAAAGATGCTGAGGATGGCATTTACGCGGTGGTAAGTTTTGATAAAAAATAAGAAAACGGAGAGACGATGTATGATTGAAATTGGAAAAAACCAGTGCTTGAATGTAGTGAAAAAAACAGATTTCGGGGTTTATCTTGGAACGGCAGAAGAAAGGATTCTTTTGCCAAAGAAACAGGCTCCAGCTGATTTGGAGATTGGGGATGCCATGGAGGTATTTGTCTACAGGGATTCTGAGGACCGACTGATTGCAACGGTCAATAAGCCTCTTATCATGCTTGGAATGGTAGCAAAACTTAAGGTTAAGGAAACAACTAAAATTGGAGCATTTCTTGACTGGGGACTGGAAAAAGATTTATTTCTTCCGTTTAAAGAGCAGACTTATAAGGTATGCCCGGGAGATGAATGCATGGTGACGCTGTATGTGGATAAGAGCCAGCGCCTGTGTGCAACCATGAAGGTGTATAATCATCTTGCCACGGCAGAAAACTACCAGAAAGATGATAAGGTAACAGGCATTGTATATGAAATTAAACCGGAAATGGGAGCGTTTGTAGCTGTAGATTTCCGTTATCACGGAATGATTCCGAAAAATGAGCTTTATGGAAATGTAAAACCGGGAGATATTGTTTATGGAAGAATTATTAAAATCAGACCGGATGGAAAGCTGGATATCAGTATTCGTGAAAAGGCGTATCTGCAGATGGATGAAGATGCAGAGTTCCTTTTGAAATACATGGAGAAAAACGGGGGAAGAATAGAGTTTACGGATAAGGCAGATCCGGAACAGATTAAGCAATGTACCGGAATGAGCAAAAATGCATTTAAACGTGCTGTCGGGAGGCTTTTAAAGGCTGGGAAAATTTCCATTGAAAAAGATGGAATCATTCAGAAATAAGTGTGATTAAAGGTGTGAGTGAATTGAAGCAGTTGACAATAAGGGAAACGAACATATTTTTTATGTTGTTCATGATACTGTATTTTGGATTATCTGTGATTGCCGGAACCTTTCTTCCAGAAAGCACGCCGGCATGGTTAAGCATGTGTATCAGTGATGCCATTATTTTATTTCCGGTGGTACTGTTGCTTTTTTATAAGAAAATTATGCCGTGGCAAATTCCGGAATTGTCGCCAATTAGTTTATCGGACCTGATATTGGCGTGCATTGCAGCATATTGCCTGATGCCGATGATTTATTTCATTAATTATATTACGGCGTTTTTTGCAAAAAATTATGTGAATGGAATGGTGTCCAATATCTATGGATATCCGCTTTGGATACAGCTTCTTTTGATTGCTGTGATTCCGGCGATTGTGGAAGAATTCATTTTCCGGGGATTGTTTTATGGAAGTTACCGGAGAAGAAATGTAATTTGTGCTGCACTGATGAGTGGCCTTTTGTTTGGACTTGCTCATTTGAATTTGAATCAGTTTGCATATGCCTTTGTAATGGGAATTGCATTCTGCCTGCTTTATGAGGTTTCCGGAAATATTTTGCTTCCGGTGATTTCACATTTTACAATTAATGCAAATACCATTTTTATAGTATATTTTTCATCTGTTGACATGAAACAGCTGGCAGATGTCTCTGCAGAGAATGTAATTCGGGAAATTCCTGCGGGAGTTATGGCGGGTGTATTGGTCTTTTTGTTTATCATGGGGCTGCTTGGAATTGGATTATTCATTCTGATTCTTCGTAAAATCGCAAGCAGACATGGAAAACTTTTGCGGATGAAAGATGTGTTTCGGGAGTACCGGATTTATAAAGAGGAAACAGAAGGACATATTTGGGATGGTTACATGACGGTTACGGTATGCTGTCTGGTTCTGTACATGATTTTAATAGAGGTAATATAAGAAAAAGGAAGAATCTGCCATCAGACAAATTCTTCCTTTTATACGGAGTAATCAATATTCTGACCAAGATATGGAGTCACAGAAGCTTCCATCATTTTGGTAAGATTATCTCCATTCTGCTCAATGGATTCCAAAGACTTCTTAACCATTGCAAGACCAATGGTATTACTGGTATCAATGGATGAGGCGCCTATGGATAAAGCGGATAAAGTCATGTCCATGTGAATCCCTCCTTCTATATATTATTATAAATAATTCTGACATTTTTTTCAACTGTCTGTTGCAAAAAAATCCGGTGTTTTTAATTCCGGGTATGCATTTGACAGGAACATATGGTATAATAAATCAAATTAGTTTACCGGAGGGCTTTTTATGTGGAAAAATAGTAAAATAAAAAAAATAATTTCTGTCATTGCAGGACTTTTTGTCATATGCTGCATGGTGTTTCATGCCGGAGTGAAGGTTGGGGCAGCAGGAAATGAACCGGGAAGTGTAGGGGACCCGCTGGTAAGCAAGAGTTATCTGGACAGCAGGCTGGACGGACTGAATGGGGTCATGAGCAAGGTCAGCCTGTCTAAGGGATCCATACTGAGTGTTTCGGAAGGGGCGAGCATGATTGTGTATTCGGGAAATGGCTCTGTTTCAGGAAATGGAAATGGTC
>CAMEUH010000165.1 GCA_945938055.1 uncultured Eubacteriaceae bacterium
AAGAAGATTTCTCGGAATACCGTGACGAAATGATTATCAGTACCAAAGCCGGTTATTACGGTTGGGATGGACCTTACGGAGACTGGGGCAGCCGCAAATATCTTCTTGCAAGTCTTGACCGTAGTTTAAGAAACCTTGAGCTGGATTATGTTGACATCTTTTATCATCATCGCATGGACCCTGAGACTCCGCTGGAAGAGACCATGGGCGCCCTGGCACAAGCCGTTCAATCCGGAAAGGCCATTTATGCCGGACTTTCCAATTACAATGGTGAGACTCTGCTTCGTGCCTGCAAGATACTGGATGATTTAAAGGTTCCTTTTGTCATTAACCAGAACCGCTATTCCATTTTTGACCGTACCATTGAACAAAATGGATTAAAAGAAGCCGCAAAACAGTCGGGCAAGGGAATTATCTGTTTCAGCCCTCTGGCGCAGGGACTTCTCTCCGATAAATACTTAAACGGCATTCCTGCAGACAGCCGCATTGCAACCGATAACCGTTTTCTTAAGGAATCTGCCCTTACCCCGGAAAAACTTCAAATGATACGAAAACTGAACGAACTGGCAATCAGCCGCGGACAAACACTTTCCCAGATGGCACTTTCCTGGGTTCTAAAGGATGATGTCATTACCAGCGTCCTAATCGGTGCCTCCAAGCCATCTCAGATTATCGAAAACGCCGCCATAATCAACCACGCAAAATTTACCGAAGCTGAGCTTTCGGAGATTGATGAAATCTGTGGTCTGTAGATTTAATGATAAACCGGGCTTTGCTGCAACGCTACAGGCATGGTCCGGTTATCATATTCCTCACGAGGTAAATGGAAATCACTTTTTTGATACAAAATTGATCTGTAATTCCATTCCCAATCCTTCTGCCAGTCTTTTTAAGGTAGATAATGACGGATTTCCCAATCCCCGTTCAATTTTACTAATATCCGCCTGGTAAATTCCTGTTTTTTCTGCCAAATCCTTTTGCGTCAAATCTGCCCGTTCCCGTGCCAGTAATAGCTGATACGCCAGCAGATGATTCAAATCCGGACTCTGCTGCATTTCTATCAGTATTCCATCTTTCCAGATTGTCTCTGCATCCAAATCTAAATCATCATTCCATGATATTCCATATCCCCCCTGATCAACCATGACTTTTTCAAACAAATCCGTCTTCTTCTCAAAATCCTGAAACTGCGGAAATCTGTTAAAAAGCTGTTTCATGTCATATTGCTTAATCTCTCCGCCAAAAAAAGTAGCTTCAATTAAATAATTCTCTTTTGCAATCACTTGTTGAATTCGATGAGTCATCTCGGCACCTCACTTTATGAATTAATTGGAGAAAGCATATTAAAATTCTGCGTTTCCCACATTTCTAATAATCGTTCCCTATAATATTGAATAAATTCCTTTATCATCTGCTGTTCTTTTAGCGGAAGATCCCCTTCAAACATCTCCCCATCTACCAGCGAAAACAAACCAATATACTCGCCGTAAATTGCATGAATGTGTGGTGGATTATGTTCCTTCTGCCGTAAATACATCTTAATTGTAATGCCAAAAAATCTGGAAATAACAGGCATTCTTTCACCCTCTCTACTTTGCTTTTCTTTTATGATATAGGATATATCCTATATTGTCAAGCATTTTTTACCAAAAAACCGGACAATACCAAAACAGTATTGCCCGGTTTCATCATTAAACTTTTATTCTAAGGATACTCTGCCCGTCCTACAGACTTACTGCCTTATCCAAAAGGAATGAGCATCCAAATACACTTGCTACCACAATTACCGCATTATAAAGCAATTGTGGAACCATAAAGCGGATAATATTAATTACATCATCACTTGCGGCTGCCACAAACATATTATTGTGGATAAACCGATTATCAATCCAGTTAACAAGCACCATCAGCAGCACAAATAATACAATACCGATAAATCCTTTCCATCTGCTGTTCTGCAGGAAAGTCGCTGCAAGTGTAACTGCCAGATATGCAATGGCAACAACCGAGAAAAAGCTTAGCACAAAAGATATTACTTCTAACAATACCGCAATCCATACATGGGATAGATTCACGCCAAAACTGCGTGCCAGTTCTTTTACAATTTCAATAATTCCGAATTTCTCATCTGCCATTATGTAAAACAGCTTAATATCAAGGATTGCAAGGCTTCCCAGAATCAAAAACACTGCACATCCTAACACCAGAATATACAATAATTTGGAAACAATAATCTTAAGCGAAGAATTCGGTGTCATAAAAATCAAATAACTGGTCTTTGAATTTAGTTCCTTCTGATAATTTGTAATTCCGAGAATAAATACCATAAAGAAACAAACCATTGTTGCTATCACCAGAAAACCTGCTGCCATTCCCATATGTTCAAGCTTTCCTAATCCATTACTAATGAGAAAATATAATTCCAGCCCTGCCACCAGAAGAATCAGCCCCAATAGGATTCCTCTGTTCTTTTTATATTCATATTTCATTAATTTCAACATACGTTTCACCCCTTAAGCATAGATTTCCTTATAAATGTCTACAATGGATTTACCGGATTCTTCCCTCAGTGCCTCCGCATCACCCATTCGCTCCACCTCTCCATTTTTAATAAAAATGGCATAGTCGATAATTTTTTCCAGTTCATCTACCAGATGGCTGGACATCACAATCGCCTTGTCCTGACCCGCACACAGAATAATGGAATTAATAATCTGCTCCCTTGCAATAATGTCAATCCCGTTCAGCGGTTCATCCAGCATGATAAGCTTTGCATCCCTTGCCAGTGTCACGGCCAGTTTTAATTTTGCCATCATTCCGGAAGACATCTTGCTAACCTTATCCTGGTGGGACAGATTCATCTTCTCCATCAGTTCATAAAAACGTTCCATGGAAAAATCTTCAAAAAAGTCCTGATAATAAAGACCTACATCCTTACAGTTCATGTACGGATAAAAATAGCTCTCTGTCGGCATATAAGCTATTTTCTTCTTGCTCTCCACTCCAACCGGACTTCCCTCCATCAAAATCCTTCCGCTTGTTGGTTTAATCAGTCCTGCCACCATTTTCATGAAAGTAGTCTTACCACTTCCGTTTGGTCCCAGCAGTGCATAAATTCTTCCCGGTTCAATTTCCAGCGAAATATTCTCTACCGCGGTAACCGTCATATACTTCTTAACCAGATTTTCACACGTTAACATATGTTATCCCCTTTCAAAATAATCCTCAATCGCCCTTATCATTGTTTCCTTCGTGTACCCGAGTTCCTTCATCCCAAGTACAAACTCCTCTATCGGACCCTGTGTTATCTCTTCCTTCATGCTTTCGTACTTTTCTTCATCTTCGGTAACAAATGTCCCCAGACCGCGTCTGGTAAAACAAATTCCTTCCAGCTCCATCTCATTATAAATCCGCACTGCCGTATTCGGGTTAATCTGATACTTTACAGCAAGTTCCCTGGTGGATGGAAGCTTTTCTCCCAATGCAATCTGCCTGCACACAATTTGCTTCTTAATATCATTCATTACCTGTAAATAAATTGGTACGTTAGCTTTAAAATCCACGCTCCTGCTCCTTTCCTTCGTAATTCCAGCATATGTGTTCTGCTGTTCTAGTTAGATAGTACACTATTAAAATATTTTTGTCAACAGTTTTTGCAAAAAAATAAAACCCACATACGAAGGACATCGCATGTGGGTTTTTGTCATATACATTTTGTCTATGCAAAACTCTCGTTCATCTTCTTTGCCATGGTAACCGAAATAACCGGTAAATCTCCGGCATGTTCTACTGCATAGTTAATCATCTGGTCAACCTCATCAACGTTATGGCATTGAATTGCAATGGTATTAGCCGCAATCGCCCAGGAAAAAATTACCTTAAGAATCTGTTCCCTTGCCGTGGAATTCATTCCCTTAAATGGGTTATCCAGCATATATACACGGCTGTTTCTGGACAGCGTAACCGCAATCTTTAACTTCTGCAATGCCACATCCGACATCTTCTCAATCGGCTGTTCCTTATCAAATTTAAGATATTCCATGATTTCATTAAATCTGTCTCGTGAAAAATCAGTAAATGTTTCTTCAAAGTTCTTTCCAGCCTGTTCATATGTCATATACCCCTGAAAATAACTATCTGCCGGCATATTTACTACATTTTTCATTGGAATTGATGATTCTGACGCTTCTCCCTTGACAGCTGCCATCTTCGCAAATTCCGCTGGACCTTTCTTCGTACTGCCAAGGATTGCATACACGTTCGTATCACCTAACTTCACAGCATTACCGCCGTTCACCTTTGACATCAACATTTTCTTTGCCAAACCTGTCATAAGCATATGCAACACCTCCCCTTTTCTAATTTTATTGTACTCCCTTTCATTTTACTATTCAAGGGTAATTGTATTTAAATTTTACTTTTTTTACTTTATTTTCTTAATATTCACGAATAGTATCATTACTGTCATCAATATTTTTGATAATATTTTTAATTACCACATAATATCCATTCGACTCACTTACCTTTACATAAACCCGGTCACCCTTCTTGTGTCCCATGACTGCCCTTCCAATCGGTGACTCAATACTGATGTAATTATTCAGGGAATTTCCGCGGATACTTGTAACAATCTTATAGGTTTCCGTCTCGTCATCATCCTCAAAATATACTTCTACTTCATTATTGATTCCTACTTCGTCCGCCTTCGAACTGTCCTGCACAATTTCCGCAGTTTTCAGCATTTTTTCCAGATAATGGATTCTTCCCTCATTTTTGTTCTTATCCCTTTTTGCCGCATAATATTCAAAATTTTCACTCAAATCCCCCTGTGCCCGTGCCTCCTTTACCGCTTCGATAGCCTCTTTACGAACGACAAGTTTACGATGTTCAATCTCTGCCTGAATTTTTTTTACGTCATTTTCCGTAAGTCTTTCTCTCATGACTACACCCTTCCTTATCTCATTAAACAAACAAAAGACCCGTAAGATACGAGTCTTAAGACAAATATATTATAGCATTTTTACCTGGGAAAGACAACCCTGATTTCCGTTCCTTTTCCGGATTCACTCTCCAATTCCAGAAGTGCGCCCTGCCTTGCTACCATATGTTTGACAATTGCAAGTCCCAGTCCGGTTCCGCCGGTGGACTTAGAACGGCTTTTATCCACCCGGTAAAATCGTTCAAAAATTCTGTCCTGATGTTCTTTCGGAATTCCAATGCCGGTATCTCTGACGGAGAGAACCTTCTCATCCTTTCTCTCATAAACCGACACATATACACTTCCGCCTTCATTATTATAGCGTATGGCATTATCACAGAGATTATAAAGAATCTCCTCCATCATATTCCGGTTTGCCCTTACCCTGCAGGTACTTCCCGAAAAGAATATCTTAATCCCATGCTTGTCTGCATTCACCTGAATCATTTCCCTGCATCCATTCATCACCTGACATAAATCCAGTTCTTCCATCTCATCGTTGGATGTCGTATCATCCAGTTCCGACAGCTTAATGGTATCATTAATCAATGTTAACAGCCGGTTGGCATTCTTACGGATTTCACCGGAGAACCGGATAATATCATCTTCTGTTGCCATGCCGTTTTCAATCAGCTCTGCATATCCCGATATGGCCGTTAACGGAGTTTTTAACTCATGGGAAACGTTAGCGGTAAATTCCTGACGCATTTTTGCATTGCTGATTGCTTTCTTGTGATTTTCCTGAATCGCCTCAAAAATCGGAACAAGTTCCTTATACACATCCGCACTTTTTGTATTGTCAAGATTTTCTGCCATCTTCTCAATCGGTTCCACTAAATGAAGCGTCAGATAATGTGCTAACAGTGCACAAAGAACAATAATGACCATTGCAATTACA
>CAMEUH010000166.1 GCA_945938055.1 uncultured Eubacteriaceae bacterium
CTACTGCCTTCTTAAGTACTTTTTTGCTCTTTTTGTTCATATTGGTACCTCACATTTCAACACATATTATAAAAATAATTTCTGTAATAACTGAATCAGCTTTGTCAATAAAGTCCATTCCCGTTTTATCCGAACTTCAAATTGCTCTTCCGTCTGACTATGATTTCCTTCAGACTCTGTGGTATTCTCCCCGTTTCCCTGTTCCTCCTCTATGATGACCTGTTCCATTCGGCGGATTCCATTTAACTTCTGTCTGTTTCTGTTTAAAATCTCTTCCAGACCACTTTTTCGTTCCCCAGAGCTGGTTATTTTAAGAATATTTCCATTTGCATCATATTCATACCGAACACCACTCCCATCCTGATAAGTTACCTGGGTCACTCTTCCCAGCTTATCATATTCATATTCCGTATTCTCCGCATTTTTTGCTTCAGATGCCATAACTTGTTCCGCTACAGCCATGCAAAAAACCATGATACAAATCATGAACAATTTACCTGCATTACCATTGTTTCTTTCCTTTTGTCTGAACATTTTTATTTTTCCTCCTGATTATTTTAACATGAAAGCATCCGGTCCCCTCTGAACGTAAAAAGACCGCAGTAGTATCCATCATACATACTGCGGTCAACCTATCATTGATATAGCGTAAAATCTGTCATCCTCTTTGGTGCCTGAATATCATTAGACGTTCGACTTTGCGTCCATACGTTTCCGTATGTTTGCCCTCATACTAATGAATTTAGTATAGGAAGTTCTGTATTCTTTGTCAAGGAAAAATTTGGACAGGCGGTATAATTTTCCTCAAAAGCTCATTGATTAAATCCCCCGAATATTGTATAATTAATAAATGAAAGCACTTACATTTTTAAGAAAATGTATTTTAAATAAGGAGGAATTACACACATGAAACCATTCATGGACAAAGACTTTTTACTTTCAACCCCAACTGCCCAGAAGCTCTTCCACGAGTATGCTGAGAAGATGCCTGTGCTTGACTACCACTGCCACATCAATCCAAAGGAAATTGCCGAAAACAGAAAATTCGAAAACATTACCCAGGTATGGCTTGGCGGCGACCATTACAAGTGGCGTCAGATGAGAACCAATGGTGTTGATGAATACTACATCACAGGCGGTGCTTCCGACCGTGAGAAATTCCAGAAATGGGCTGAGACTCTGACAAAGGCAATCGGCAACCCACTCTATCACTGGAGTCATCTGGAACTTCAGAGATACTTTGGCTACAATGGTGTATTAAACGCTGATACAGCGGAAGAAGTATGGAATATCTGCAATGCAAAATTACAGGAGGATTCCATGACTGTCCGTAACTTAATCAAGCAGTCCAATGTTACTTTAATCTGTACAACAGATGACCCTGTTGACTCATTGGAATACCATAAGGCGATTGCCGAAGACCCTACCTTCGATGTTCAGGTTCTTCCTGCATGGAGACCGGACAAGGCAATGAACATTGAAAAGCCGGAATACCTTGATTACATTGCTAAACTTGCCGAAGTAAGTGGTGTTGCAATTAACAGCTTTGCAGACCTTAAGGAAGCCTTAAAGGTTCGTCTTGCTTTCTTTAATTCCATGGGATGTAAGGTATCTGACCACGCTCTTGAATATGTAATGTATAAGCCGGCAACAGATGCTGAAATTGAAGCCATTTATGCTAAGAGAGTCAAGGGCGAAGCTCTTACTGCCAATGAAATTGCTCAGTTTAAGACCGCTTTCATGGTATTTGTCGGAAAAGAATACAATAAGCTTGGATGGGCAATGCAGTTACACTATGGCACCATTCGTGACAACAACGTGCTTCGTTATAACCAGCTTGGTCCGGATACCGGTTTTGACTGTATTAATACTTATGACTGCTCACAGGAAATGGCTCAGTTCCTTAACGCATTAAATGCAACCGATGAGCTTCCTAAGACAATCATTTACTCCTTAAATCCATCCGTTAATGCTGCTATCGGAACCGTAATCGGCTGCTTCCAGGATTCTAAGGCAATTGGCAAGATTCAGCAGGGTTCCGCATGGTGGTTCAATGATCACAAGGTAGGAATGATTAACCAGATGACCTCTCTTGCAAACTTAAGCTTACTTGGCAATTTCATCGGAATGCTTACCGACTCCAGAAGCTTCTTGTCCTACACAAGACACGAGTATTTCAGAAGAATCATGTGTGAATTAATCGGTGGCTGGGTAGAAAACGGTGAATATCCAAATGATGAAAAGGCATTAAAAGAAATCGTGGAAGGAATCTCTTACAACAATGCCGTAAGATATTTCGGGTTTGACCTGTAAGAGTCATTTTGACGGACAACCAATATAAAACTCAAAAAAGTCTGCTGTAAGTTTTTCTTACATGCAGACTTTTTTCATCATCACGTCATAAAAGCTCTATGCCACAAAACAAAACATTACAACAAAATGGCACGCACTTCCCAGAAGCACGAATACATGGAAGACTTCATGCGAGCCAAAATACTTATGTCTTGCATTAAACACCTTAAGCTTTAATGCATAAATCACGCCTCCAATGGTATAAAATACTCCTCCGGCAAGGAGCCATGCAAAAGCCGCCACAGACATGCTTGCCCACAGTTGTGAAAAAGCTGCCACACAGACCCATCCCATTCCAATGTACAAGACAGACGAAAACCATTTTGGACAGGTAACCCAGAATAATTTAATAACTATGCCAAGAATTGCAATGCTCCAGACCGTTACAAGCAGTGGAATTCCAATACTACGCTCCAGAACCAGCAGACATATTGGTGTATAAGAGCCTGCAATCAGAACCGAAATCATCATATGGTCAATTTTTTTCAGAATCATGTTGACTTTTTCTGAAATGTCAAAAGTATGATATGCCGTACTTGCTGCATACAATAAGAACATGCTGAGCATAAACACGGAACATGCAATCCCGCATAACCTTCCCTGACCTGTAAATGCCTTAAAAATCAACGGCATGGCACTTGCTGCCGCCCCAATCATTCCAATAAAGTGAGTTAATGCACTCCCTGGATCTTTCACTCTTATTTCCATAAAATCACCCTAATCTCGTTTTAATATTTTATGATGTAGTTTTCATTACTACATATCATCATATATATGTTATACTACTATCATCCGGATTATGCAAGTATTTTATGTAATCTTAATAATTTTAATTTCTCCTGTCCTTTCATTTATCCAGATTGAGCCGAAAAAAATGGATGCCGCAAAGGCACCCATTCTCTTTTATTCACATCCAGTAACCGGATTATTCATCCCAGTTATGATATACTTCCTGAACATCATCTTCCTCATCCAGTAAATCCAGAATACGGTTCATTTTCTTAATATCTTCTTCGCTGGTCAGTTCTACCCAGTTCTGTGGAATCATGGTAACATCTGCTGATACCATTGGAATCTTTGCAGCTTCCAGAGCCTCACGAAGTGCCACAAAATCATCCGGGTCTGAGGTAATTTCAAAGCTGTCTTCTTCCTCAGCGAAATCATCTGCTCCGTTATCCAGCGCAAGCATCATTAAATCATCTGCTTCCATCTCGCACTCTTCTTTATCCACAATAATCTGGCCCTTCTTATCAAACATGAAAGAAACACAGCCCGGTGTACCAATATTACCGCCGCCCTTTGTAAATGCGCTACGGATATTGGCTGCAGCCCTGTTACGGTTATCCGTAAGAGCCTCTACAATAATTGCCGTACCATTTGGTCCGTATCCTTCATATGTAACCGCCTCAAAGTTTGCAGCATTGGCATCGCCCGCTGCCTTCTTGATTGCTCTGTCAATAGTATCATTTGGCATATTATTGGCTTTTGCCTTTGCAACCACCACTGCCAGTTTACTATTGTTATTCACATCCGGTCCGCCTTCCTTTACTGCAACCATCAGTTCCTTGCCAAGTCTTGTAAAAATCTTTCCCTTGGCAGCATCATTTTTTTCTTTTTTGTGCTTAATATTTGCAAATTTTGAATGTCCTGACATAAAAAATCTCCTTTGATATTGTAAAACAACATTATTATAATATAATCTTCCCCCAGCCTTTGTCAACTATTTTGTTTCAACTCTTTCCAATACCCATTTCTGATTCTCTTCTCCAGTCAACAAACACCACCTGATTTCCTTTGTTTCCATATTCTGTGTCATTGCCAGTCCATACCGGTTCAGGATATAGCAGTAGTCCTCTTCTTCTTTTACCTGAATCAGACTTTTCTTCTCATTGGAATAACTCTGAAGATATACAAATCCTTCATACATGGAATCCTCGCTTCTTAAATACACAGTTCTTCCATCTCCCATATTTTCCAGGAAATACTCATTTTTCCCCAGCTGTGTAAAACAATAAAGGAAACGAAAGTTCTGAAATGCAGAGTCCGAAACCTTTTTCAGGATGAATCGTGTACCTTCCGAATCCACCGTAGTAATATCAACACACCATTCCGTGTCTGAATAAGCACAAATCCGGTAAGGTTCTTCATCCAGACGCCGGTGATAACTGTTATTTTCCATGGCATGGCGATAATCTTCCTGATTATCCGCCAGAAGAAGATACTGCATTGAATTATGATACGCTCCTATGCAAAATAACAGTAAAACAACACCCCACAGACACCAGAACAAAGAACATTCTCTTCTGAGCTTTACCATCCAGTCCTTCCGGTCGTTCCCAACATTTTCAAGAAAGCTTCCCATTTCATAATATCCCATGACAGAATACGGAATGAGTAGTACCATGCATGGAACCGTGTAATAACATTTTCCTTCCCAGAAAACATGAAAAAGAAAGATTCCGACAAAGGTAATGGCACATAACATTTCCTGAATCGTAACATTTTCCCTTTCATTCTTTCGCATTCTCAACAGACAATACAACATGACTCCTGCATATAAAACAGACTGAATCACATCAAAAATGTGTCGAAAGATTCCATTCACCGGATTTCCATGTTCAATCAGTGCTACAATCATCCCCGGAATTTCTGGATTTGCTTCCCGGTCCTGAAGCAGATAATCACATTGAAACGTGGGATTAGCCCACATGGAAGCAATCTTTAACGCAAAAAAAAGCCCTGCCTCTTCCGGCTTTTCCCAAAATTCCTGAAGAGACTGCCGGATGATTTTTTGTGCCTCCTGATGAACCACATCATAATCATGATGATAGACTTCCATCAAAATATAATCCATGCCATTATTCCATCCCGGTGCTTTCATTCCGTCCGAAAGCCCCATGGCAACATACACACTTGCAGGTGTTCCACGCCCAGGCTCTTCTCCGGTTATGCCCAGAATTGTCTGATAAACCGCCAGCCGGAACAACAAACAAGTTATTACAATTCCAGCGCCAAAGACCAGCTTTTTCACACGGCATCTGTTGTTTTTCCCTTCCTCCCCACAAAACATAGCATGAACACCTGTTACAAGCAAAATTGCAATGACATAAATATAAAAATTGGACTTGCACACCGTTGCCATGGCACAGAAAAGTTCTGATAAGACTGCATCTTTCCACTTTAAATCCTGTAAAAAGCAAAGACCATGGTAAAATCCGCCCAGGATAAACATCACACCAATGACGGTACCATATTCAAAGGTCACATAAAACAAATACGGCAGAAAGGCATATAAAAGGAAAAGCACACGATTGGCAATCTCTTCTGATGGAAAAATGTTTTTGCAAATTCGATACATGTAATAGTATCCGCCAAACATGAAAGCAACATTCAGAAGCTGAATTGCCAGATCATTCCCATTGCCAAAAATCCATGAAAACAGTGCAAAAAT
>CAMEUH010000167.1 GCA_945938055.1 uncultured Eubacteriaceae bacterium
GACCAGATTCAGAACTGCCATGAACGCCGGCATGCCAAATACCGCAAATCCTTTTGAACTGTAATCATCCACCTCGCCTGCAAAATTCCAGTGTGTTGGAATCTCATCCGGCAATTTGTCAAATACCACCAGACCGTACACAATCGGTAACAGACACACAATCGTTGTCAAAATCATTGTAAGAATCATCATTTTTTTATTTTTACTATTTTCCATCTTTCTCATTCCTTTCACTAAACTGTGATATCCATAACATCACTTCTTCAAATACTGAAATGTTCAGTTCATAATAAACATAATTCTTGACCTTTGTTTCAAAGAGCAGGTCCGCTTTCTTTAGCTGCGATAAGTGATAAGAAACCGTTGCATTCGTCAGTTCAAACTTTTCCGCAATGTCTCCGGCTGTCATCTTACCATCCTTCAGCATTACCAGAATATCCCTGCGCACCGGGTCCGACAATGCCTTAAATGTATCCGCAAATCCCACTCTGTCACCTCCTTATGAAAGCTATTTAGAAAATTTTCTAAATATATTATATGTCTTATTCCTTCAAAATGCAAGAACTATTTAGAAATTTTTCTAAATAGTATCAAAAAGAAACAGACCGCCGTTACTTTGCGGTCTGTTTTCATCAATTACCATAACCGGACTGTTATTTTCCAGTCTCTTTCTGTACATAAGCTGCCAATGCCTGATCCAGATTTTTGATGTGGTTAAACAGCCAGTCAACCACATTTTTCTTTACGGCAGCTACGAAGGCATCCGTTGGTCCCTCTTCTTCCATCAGCATCTCATGAAGTTCCTCAACTGCTTTTTTAAACTGCTCATGTTGTGCCTTATGCTCTTTTATTGCAGGATAAGAAACCTGCTCCTGAAGTTTCTCCTCTTCTCCAAAATGATACTCCGTGTATTCAGCAAGGTAGTCCAGCATCTTAATTGCCTGAACCTTTTCACCGCCCTCTTCGCAACAGGCCAGAAGCTTATCAATCTTTCCAATCAGTTCTTTATGCTGCTCGTCAATCATGTCATTTCCTGTCACCAGGCTCTTATCAAATTCTAACTTCATCCTTTACCTCCAAGTTTCTATTGATTCATTTTTTCCCTTTGTTTTCGCTTATTTTTCTTCTTTCATAATAGCGTAATTTTCCCATTTAATCAATAGCAAATTAATGAGCTCGCCATACCGCAATGCTTCATCCGCCAAGAGTCACATCCTGCCCTGCATACCATAAAAGTGCCTTTTTCAAATCCTCATCCTCATAATCCGGCCAGTAACGGTCCACCACATAAAAGTCCGAATACACGCTCTGTATTGGCAGAAATCCTGACAATCTCCTCATCCCGCCCCAGCGTACCACAAGATCAATTCGGGAAATATCTGATGAATAGGGTTTTCCATCCTCCCGGATATGGGAAAGGTCCCATTCCCATCCATAATTCACCAGAAAATTCACCTTCATTCCTCCTCCGTTTACCGGGGTTCTTTTGGTATAGGGCAACAGCTCCTTTGGGAAGCATTTGGATGCACTATTTCCCATGACAAGCAGATCTGCCCCCTCCTTTGTCAACAAGCAGACTGCATCCACACAAGCTTTTTGGAATGCCTGAAACTGTTCTGCTGGTCGCTTGCAGTTATCCACCGTAAATCCGTAATAAGTGATTTCCTCGATTCCATTTTCCCGTGCCATCCGCAACAATTTAAGGCCCGGGAGAAGTCCATGCTCATAGCCTTCCTTCTTTTCCAAGCCTTTTCCTGCTGCCCATCGGCGGTTGCCATCCGGGATAATTCCAATATGTTTTGGTTTTTTTTGCATTGTTTTACCATTCCTTCCGGAAAATTTTCTTATTTAAGGAAAACATTTCCTTTTTGAATAGTATTTCCACATTTTAGCCGGACTTATACCGTCCATTTTTCTTTTGCAAAAAACTTATCTATTGCATTCACTATCTGCTTTGGTTCCATGCTTTTTAAAAGATATCCTTCCGGATTGAGCGCCGTAACCTTAAGAACACTTTCCCTGTCATTTTTTCCCGTAAGAAAAATCACCGGAATATCAGAAAATTCAGTCTCTGCCCGAATCATTTCCAGTACCTGTCTTCCGTCACAAATCGGCATCTCATAATCAAGTAACACAAGATCCGGACGATTTAATGCCAGATACTTAATTGCCATGGCACCGGAGTTTGCCAGAATGACCTGATATTTATCTTCAAGCCAGCCCTTTACATTACGCAGCATGGCACCGGAATCGTCTACCACCAGTATCTTTTTCTTCAGGCTTCCTGCTTACTTTTTTAAAAATTTATCTACTTCACCTGCAACATCTTTTACATTGATAGGACGAAGGAATTGCATTCGGATAAATTGTTCCGGAATGACATTTTCCACTTCTTCAATCTGATTGGAATCCCCTATCACCATAAACGGAATATCCTCTTCAATTACCCTGTCCTTTAAATAAATGAGTCCATCTGCGCTTAGTTCTTCCGCATAAAGCAGAATCGCATGAATTTTTTCCTTCATTTTTCCGATTGCGTCCGGACTCGCACCAGTTTGTATCACATGATATTCCATTTCCTCCATCTGCTTTACCAGCGAAGATACAATAAAACTTTCTGTTTCTGATATTAATAAAATATTTTCCATTTTCGTTCCTCCCTGTATTCTTTACCTTACTGATTTTCCTGCCCATTTTTTAGCATTTGAATCATTTCACTTGTAATCCCCATGATATCTTCCATTGCAACATCCGAAACCATAATCTTCAGATTTTCCATAAGCGTCTGACATTCCTGAGGAAGTCTGCATTCTTCCAGTTTTTTCATTGCCTCATCCGCCGCATCCAGATCAAATCCATCGATTGCTTCCCTGATTCCTTCCAGATACATTATCACTTCTTCCGTACTGGCATCACGCTGAGTGGTTTTATCCGATTCTGCATAAGGCTTAAGCCGTTCCTTAAAACTGCGAAAACACGAAAGAACATCTGGCGTTTCCATTTGAATCTTCTCATAATCACCAGCATGTCCCAGTTCCTCCAGATGCTTAAACTGCTCGGAAAGTTCCATCGCGCCAAGCATCCTTGCCGTGCTTTTTAACGCATGCACTTCAATGGTGTAATCCTTAATCATGTTATCTGCCACACACTGTTCGATTTTAAATGCCTTTAAATCAATCAGTCTGTAAAAATCCCCCAGCAGACTTATAAAAAGCTCTTTACTCCCGGAATATCGAATTCCTTGTTCCGTATCAATTCCTTCTATTACAATTTCACGTTGCTGATCATTTTCCTCTGCCGGTTTTCTTTCAGCCGAATCCACACATTCTGTCGAAAGAATCAGTTCCTTTGGAAGCCATCTTCTTAAAATTCTACACATATGTCTCATGTCAATCGGCTTTGTTAAATAGCCATTCATCCCTGCCTCATCAAACAGCAGCTTCGCTTCCTTCATTGCATTTGCTGTAAGGGCAACAATTGGAACATTCTGACAATATTCATCTCCCATCTGCCGTATACACTTTGTTGTTTCCACGCCATCCATGACCGGCATCATATGATCCATGAAAATCAAATGATATCTTTTCTTCACAATCATGGACAGAGCTTCCTTTCCACTACTTGCAAATTCTATCTGCATTCGCATCGGTGCAAGCAGTCCTGCCGCAACCTTTAGATTCATGGCATTATCATCTACTACCAGTATTCTGGCATCCGGTGCAATAAAATCCAGTTCTTTTGATTCATTTTCCTCCTGAGTCACAGCATCTTTTGATACGATTTTCTGAGAAATCGTAAAGAAGAATTCACTTCCGGTTCCATACTTGCTTTGCACTTCCAGCTTACCGCCCATCATGGCAACCAGCTGGCTTGAAATGGACAATCCAAGACCTGTTCCTTCTTTTCCCTTATTTTTCCTTACATCGACCTGTTCAAAGGCCTCAAAAAGTCTCTCTAAGTCTTCTTCCTTTATCCCCTGCCCGGTATCCGATACCGAAAAGAAAAGACTTGCTTTCTCTTCCTCCTTCTTTTCCACTCGGATGGTAAGCTTCACATGTCCCTCATCTGTAAATTTGACTGCATTATTTAACAAATTAATAATAATCTGCCGAATTCTCAGTCCATCTCCCCATAGCTTTACCGGAAGATTTTCATCGATTTCCTGCAAAAGTTCCACCGGCTTATCACCAATACGGTTCTTTATGATCATGCTGATATCATTCAACATGGGACGAATTTCGTATTCATCCTCCACAAGTTCCATTTTTCCTGCTTCAATTTTGGAAATATCCAAAATATCATTAATAATCATGACAAGCGCATTTCCGGAACTTCTAATATAATTCAGGTATTCCCTCTGCTCACTGGTTAGCTCAGTTCTAAGCAGGATTTCTGTCATTCCCACAATCGCATTCATTGGGGTACGGATTTCATGAGACATATGGGAAAGAAAAACCGATTTAGCAGCATTTGCTTCATCCGCCTTTCTTTTTTCTTCCCGAATCTGCTCTACCAGCAAAATATCCGGATTTTCCATGCTAAGATAAAAGGACAGAATAATCAGCATGATTCCCATGCCGCTAATCAATGCCAGTGGACGCATGGACTGATATAAGGATACCAAAACCAGGATTGCAAGAGCAACACTAATTCCATTTTTCTTCTTGGGATGAATCTGCTTCCAGTAGCGAATCAACGTCACAATGGTGAGCAAAATGTATATTGCATTACAAAAATAAAGTGTATAAACAGCCGGACCAAAGGAATAATTTCCCTGTTCCGTCTGTACGTAATCAATCGGAAGAACTGCCGTGCAAATCAAAACAAAATAGAGCATGACCGTACTAAATGGCGATATATTTAATGAATGTTTCACTTCACCCTCAACCAGCAGAATGACATAACGGTAAATCAGGTAAAAGAAAACCAGCATGGTTCCATAAAAAAGTCTGTGAATTCCATCATTAAACCACCTGGGAACAGTCTCTAAATGATTTACGGTATAAATTGTAATTCCATCAAACACCAGATGCAGCATAGAAAGAATCATCACTGCCGAAAAGATTTTGTGAATTCTTGTCTTGTCCCTTTTTGACGAGAAATACAGGATTGCCATAAATGCAATTACCAGAAAGCAGGCCACTTCCATTCGAATCATATCGTTTCTCCTTCGCAAATAAAAAAGTCTCCTAATTCATTTTATCAATTAGAAGACTTCTTTGCAATATCAAGAATTAATTCGATTCCGATTCCATGCTACCGCTCTCCAATTCGGGAAAGAATCCTTTTATTCATTCGGACCAAAAAGAATAATGTCATTGCCAGTGACATGATTTCTGCAATGGGAATCGCCCACCAGACAAATTGAACATCGCCCAGCTTTGATAATAAAAATGCTGCCGGAAGTAAAACCACAAGCTGTCTTGCCACAGAAACCATCATACTGTATACTGCGCATCCCATGCCCTGAAAAGCCCCGCTGCAGCCAATACAAAAACCTGCAAAAATAAAACTGATACTAATGATTCGTAATGCCGGAATTCCTATCGTAAGCATGGTTTCCGATGCATCAAACATTCTCAGAAGCTTGTCCGGCATCGTCTGAAAAACAATAAACCCAATCAACATAATGATCATGGCATATAACACACTATGCTTTAGGGTTTTTAATACCCTGTCTTTTCTTGCTGCACCATAATTATAGGCAATAATCGGAATCACACCATTATTCAGACCAAAGACCGGCATGAACACGAAACTCTGCAATTTGAAATATACGCCAAAT
>CAMEUH010000168.1 GCA_945938055.1 uncultured Eubacteriaceae bacterium
GAGCAGTGAGTGTATCGGAAATGGCGAAACAATTAGAACTTGCATTAAAAAATGAAAATAATGTGTCCTATGTGCAGGCGCACCATGAAGAATTTATGGCAGTATATGAGAATGTAGTGTCCGAAGTGAGGACATATATTGAAGGTTCTCCCGCATGATTACGTATAATACGGTATGGAAATTTATGAGTCTACCATGAAACAACTCACTATGTATATAGATATTGAAATTCCTGAAAAGCAGATTGAAGCAAGTCAGGTAAAAGATGCCAGAACAGCGCTCAAAGAAATGAGGGCAAAGTATGGGTTATAAATTGGTTATTTCAGAATGTAGAGGCATATGCTTTGAGCCTGTTTTGAGCATAGAGGTATTAGAAAATCTGCACATACTTTACCAGGGTGATGAATATGCAGGTAAATCAAAAGAGATAGCAGCCAAACGCTGCTATCTCTTTTTGCTAAAATGTGATACTGATGTTAAATCTCAAATTTCTCAATCAATGTTTTCAGCAGATTAAGATTGCTTTCGCTTTCATGGAGATGATTGTAGCCCTCAAGGGTCTTACTTACGGCATCTCCGGATTTTTCAGCAATCAATGTGACACCTTCGGTTGATTCGGAAATGGTTTCATTTACATTTTCAATGGTCTGGGCAATACTGTTAATCTTGTCATTTAAATCAGATATTTCGGAATAAATATGCTGCATGGAATTGTTAAAGGTCTGTGCATCTTCCTCGTAGCGTTCGCCAACTTTGCTGAAGGAGTTATAATCAGCAACAACCGTTTCTTCAAGAAAATGCATGATAACCTGAATGCATTCGGTCATGTTAGAAACAGCTTCATTCACTTCATGGACAATCTGGTTAATTCCGTCAACCGTCTGGAAGGTCTGATTAGAAAGGTTTCCGATTTCGGTTGCTACCACGGCAAAGCCTTTTCCTGCTTCGCCGGCCCTTGCTGCTTCAATATTAGCATTGAGGGCAAGAAGATTGGTCTGTGAGGAGATTTCACGGATGTTGTCGGTCAGTTCGTTAATTTTGGCAACAACCTTGGATTTCTCAATTGCTTCGGCAGTTCTTGCTTTCATGGATTCATAAACTTCCATGGCTTTATCGGTAGAGGCAGAAGTTGAATCACGAAGCTGGCGGGCACGTGCCATAATGTCCTGAGATGCTTTCTGTTCCTGTTCGGAAAGGTTTTGGATATCAGTAACATTGTCCTGAATGGCATTGATGTTACTTACAATCATGGTAGTATTTGCAGTAGTTTCCTGCATGCCGGAAGCAAGTTCCTCCGTTGTTGCAGAATTATCTTCTGAAATGGCATTGTTCTCCTTCATGACATGATCTAAGAGACCCATGCTGGATACAAGACTTTCCTTTATTTGTTCCATGTTAGATACCAGGTCGCGTAAAACGGAGCGCATGTCATATACGGCTTTTGCCATGGTTCCTGTTTCATCTTTCTGTTTCATCAGCCGCTCTATCCGGCTATCCTTCTGAAAATTTAATTGTGAAGTCTGCTTGATAATTTTGGTCATCTGTTTAATCGGGTTGGCAATGGTTCTGCTGATGATAATGCCAAGGACAATAGAAATAATGATTCCAATTAACAGGAAACCAAATATTTTCATGGATAACAGATTAGCGTTCGCTTTAATCTCATCCACGGGAACGGTCAAAACCAGTTTCATTCCATTAGCCAGTTCTGCAAAAGTAAGATATTTTTCCGTTCCATTATAATGGTATCCCAAAGTTGTTCCCTCGTTTGCACTATCGGAAAGAAAATCGTTTACGGCCGCAAGCTCTCCGTTATTATACTCGGTAAGACTTGTGCCGGAAGGAAGTTCCTTGTGATGCAGAATGGAACCATCTGAACTGACAAGAAAAGCATAACCGCTGTCAAAGACAGAAATACGATCTGCAAGGTCTGTAATCTGACCAAAATCAATATCCATTCCAAGGATTCCCACGGAAGTACCATCTACATAAAGCGGTACTACATAGGAAATCATGTAGACATTGATATTTTCATTCAGATACGGGTCCATCCAAAGAGGCGCTTTGTTGGCAACCGGTATGTAGTACCAGCCTACGTGTGCAAGGTCGTCTTTGTCATACATACTAAAGTCAGTAGGTGTTACACTGTCAAAGGCAGACTGAGTGTCCGGACGTGTCAGGAAAAGACCGGAAGTCGGTTCTGTAAAATCCGGATTATAGCGTATGTATGAGCAGATGGAACCATCGGTATGCTCGGAAAACTTATAAAAGTCGTTCATCAGGTTCCGGGTATACTGGGAAACATAACTATCACTATTCTTAAAACGGGAAAAATCCAGCTGACTCAGTGCAAGGTCGCTTAAAGTATCTACAGATTGTTCAATGCGGGAAATTAACGCATTTATTTCCTTGCTTGCGTTGGAGCAGCTCAGGGAAAGTTCTTTTTTGGCATCGGTGTTTGACAGGGTCCTGGAATTTGAGATACTCATCAAACTAATGATTGCTGCTGAGATGAGCGAGCAAAAAACGATGGCGAGGGTTATTTTCATTCGAATTGATTTCACAAGATACGCCTCCTTTGTTGATTGGTTCTTAATAGTAATATTATAGTATAAATAACCAAAAATAACAATAAAAAGACGAATATTTTGGGCTATATGTCAAAAATAATCTGAAATTTCCGACTGAAAAGCTTCTTTTGGTGCAACAACTTATAACTTAGGGAAGACTTGTTTTTTTATCTGGATTTGATATGATAGAAGAAAAGGAAGCTGCAGGAGGAGAATGGATGAGGAGTATTTTCTGGCATAAAAATCCTTATGACCTGGAAAAAACAGAGAATCTTTTTCTTGAGAAAATAATTGAAAATATGCTGTTTCATTATGAAAACTGTCAGGAATATCGTGAATTGGTGGAAAGTCTTGGATTTGGGACAGAGCGTATCCGGGCAATCACGTCGTTGGAAGAAATACCGTTTATTCCTACGGTTTATTTTAAGCATCACAGGCTGGATTCAGTTCCTGAGCATAAGCTTCTGACCCGTGCTACTTCTTCCGGAACCAGTGGCAATAAAAGCATGATTGGATATGACTTTCCTACCCTGTGGAGAGCATTGGGAATGGTGCAATCGATTGGAAAGGTACACCATTTTTGGTCCATCAGGCCATGTCATTATATTATTCTGGGATATGAGCATAAGGGATTTCTGTGGGGCAGTCCCAGGATAGAAGAAAAAGCAGTAGCGAAAACTGCATATGGATTTACTTTTTTTGCCCCGGCATTGTCCAGAACCTATGCTTTGAAATATAAGGATGGAGACTATGTACTGAATCTGGAGGAAGTAAAGAAAAAGCTCCTTCAATTCAGTAAAGGAAGTACTCCGGTCCGTATCATGGGATTTCCGTTTCATGCATACTGGCTGCTTACGGCAATGAAGGAGGAAGGAATTTTCTGTCCGCTTCCAAAGGGTTCCATGATGGCTTTTGGAGGAGGCTGGAAGCAGTATTACACCCAGAGGGCGGATAAGGAAACCATGTATGCGCTGGTGAAGGAAGTACTGGATATTCCAGAGAACATGTGCCGGGAGTTTTTTGGAGCGGTAGAACATCCCATTCTGTACTGTGATTGCCCAAAGCATCATTTTCACATACCGATTTATTCCCGGGTAATCATTCGAGATGTGGATACCCTTGAACCGGTGCCTCATGGAACACCGGGACTTGTGAATCTGCTGACGCCAATGATTAGCAGTGCACCGATTCTGAGTATCATGACGGATGACCTTGGAATTGTACATGACGCTTCGGAATGTGGATGCGGAATTCCTGCGCCATATCTTGAAATTCTGGGGCGGGTCGGCATGGAAGATATAACTACCTGTGCGGCAGGTGCCCAAAGATATGTACAGTCCATGATGATGGAGGATGTCAAATGATTCTTTTTGATGGAAAATTATATTCGGATGAAGAACAGTCCATGATTCTGGAAAAACTGTGGGCTAGCTGTGTCAGTGCTGTTTCTGGAAGAAAGACGGTTGCAGAAATGGCGGAAATGGTAATGGATGCCTGTGCAGTACTTTCCGACAGAATCCATGCGGGAGAATATGATGATATCATACAGCCGCTTCTTCATAAAGGCGTTTTCTCAAGGGAGCAGATGGAGGAGGCAGTGGCGTTTTTTGAACGGCAAAATCTTCTGGTAAAATATGAGACAGAGCTTGGTGTTCTTTTAGAGAACATGCCGGAGCATGTGGATGATACCAGCGGGCATTCTGTCCGCATTACAAGAAGAATTGAGCCGCTTGGAATCTTATTTCACATTGCGGCAGGCAATGCGGAGGGACTGCCATTTTATAGCGTCATTGAGGGCATGATGGCAGGAAATGTTAATATATTAAAACTGCCTTCTGCAGATGATGGACTGTCAATCATGCTTTTACAGGAAATCGTAAGGATTAATCCGGAGCTTGCACCATATGTCTGCGTACTGGATGTCCCATCCACTAATCTGACCATAATGAAGAAGCTTGCGCAAATGGCAGATGCGGTTGTGGTCTGGGGTGGAGATGAGGCTGTTCAAGCAGTTCGTACCCTGGCAGACACAAAGATGCAGATTATCAGCTGGGGACACAAGCTAAGTTTTGCCTATGTGACACCGGAAACATCAGATGAGGAGCTTATGGCACTTGCAAGGCACATTTGTGTTACAAGACAGCTGCTATGCAATTCCTGTCAGGGAATCTTTGTGGATACAGAAGAGGAAGAAACGGTACTGAAAATGGGAAAACGTTTTCTAAAGATTCTGGAAACGGTCAACAAGGATTTCCCAAAGGAGTCTATCGGTATCCGGGGAAAGGTGAGTATTTCACTATATAATGAAGAACTTGAGAGCAAAAGCACGGGGAAAAGAATTCTAAGAGGTGACGGGGTTAGTGTTATGATTTCCATGGATGATACCCTGGAATTATCCTTTATGTTCAAAAACTGCTGGGTCAAACCACTGCCAAGGCAGAATATCATCAGGGCATTAAAGGATAAGAAAGGGCACTTGCAGACAGTAGGACTGTGTTGCCCGGAGAACGAACGGGAAATGCTTTCCGGGTTGTTTATAAAGGCAGGAGTCACGCATGTGACAAGAGCCGGAAGAATGGCACATTCCGTGGCAGGAGCGGCACATGACGGGGAATATCCGTTAAGACGCTATACACGGGTTGTGGAAGTGGAATCATAAGAAAAGGAGAAAAGAAATGGAACAGTTAAGCCTGTTTGATGACCGTAAAATCAATGCACCGCTGGCAAGCCGCTTAAGACCGGAAACATTGGATGAGTATGTGGGACAGAAGCATCTGATTGGAAAAGGAAAAATCCTGAGACAGTTAATTGACCGGGATGAAATCTCTTCCATGATTTTCTGGGGACCGCCTGGAGTGGGAAAGACAACACTGGCAAGAATTATTGCAAATCATACCAGGTCCAATTTTCTGGAATTTAGTGCCGTAACCAGCGGCATTAAGGAAATAAAGGACGTGATGAATCAGGCAGAGGAGAACCGCAAAATGGGAATCCGTACGCTGCTTTTTGCGGACGAAATTCACCGGTTTAATAAGGCACAGCAGGATGCTTTTCTGCCATATGTGGAAAAGGGAAGCATTATTCTTGTGGGAGCTACCACGGAAAATCCTTCCTTTGAAATTAATTCCGCGCTTCTCTCAAGGTGCAAGGTTTTTGTTTTGAAGGCTCTTAGAGAGGATGAAATCAAGGAACTGCTTCTTCACGCCCTGAAAAG
>CAMEUH010000169.1 GCA_945938055.1 uncultured Eubacteriaceae bacterium
TTAAGCATTTTTTATCCGCCGGCAGTATATCAGAAAGTGGCAATTAAGAGCCGTGTCCGCACGGAAAGCTTTTTCTCATCTTTTAAGGTACTTTTGGAGGAAGGATATCTGAAGGTTGCATCCAATTATTCTTTCAGTAAGAAAAATCAGGAAAAAGTACCGGATAAAAAGAATGAGGAAGAAACAGAAGACATAAAATGTGATACAACCTTTCTGGAGGTGTTGAAAAAATTAAAAAAAAGTGATGCCATTAACGTAAACGAATTCGCAATCAAAGAGGGCGAAACAACACCGCCAAAGCGTTATAATTCCGGTTCCATGATTCTTGCCATGGAAAATGCGGGACAGCTGATTGAAGATGAAGAACTGAGAGCGCAGATTAAAGGAAGCGGAATCGGAACCAGTGCTACAAGAGCAGAAATCTTAAAAAAACTAAACACCATTAAATATATTGATACAAACGGAAAAACTCAGATTATCACGCCAACACTAATGGGTGAAATGATTTATGACGTGGTGGATTCTTCCATCCGTCAGCTTTTGAATCCGGAACTTACGGCAAGCTGGGAGAAAGGGCTTACGTATGTGGCAGAAGGAACTATCACGGAAGAAGAGTATATGGTGAAGCTGAAAAATTTTATCTGTAACAGAACATATGGGGTATTAAAACTGAACAACCAATCGCAGTTAATTGCTTATTTTGATGAAGCAGCAAAAAATTACAAGTAAAGCGGGTTTTTTATGGAAAACAAATTTGAGAATTTTTTTGAAGTAAAATTTAAGAAAGATGAATATCATATCGTAACAGCCAATACTTCATTTTACCAGTTTCTGGGCGAACGCTTATATCATACGTTTGACATGTTGATGCCCGAAGAGGATAAAAGCCTTTTGGAGTGTAAGATTCAGGAAAAAATACTGAATCAGTGTTTTATCCTGCATATTTTTGATAAAGACAAGAGTGTACATGAGATGGTATCCTGTCTTATGGAATGTGATGAAACAGGAAATGTTCTCATACAGATGGCGGAACTTGACAGTCTGTATTGCGAGGATAACCGGTTAAAGGAAGAAGTACAGGATTATATGGCACTTCTTTCACAGTTTGATGGAACTTATTTTGTCTATGAAACAAGCAGCGGCATTCTGACATGTTTTCAGTTTAAGCCAGATAAAAAAGTACTGGCATCTTTCACGCTGGAAGAAGCATATGAAAAGGTATTGAAGAAGCTTGATGAGAAGGGAGTACATAAGGCAGCATGCATTCTGTCGGATATAAGGGAGGGGATGCGAAACTTCCGGTATTGCATGAATGTGAAGGGTGTTTTTCATGACGGACCATTAACGGAAATGGAAATCTGTGGAACTGCTGTATATCAGGACGGTATTCATACAAAGACTGTAGGAAACATTGTAAGGGCCGGAATCGTGAACAGAATGGAAGCAGTACGAAGAGACCAGCTGACAGGACTGATTCTTAAGGAAGATATTACAAATCTGGCACGGAATCAGATTGATGTGTTAAAGAAAAAGACGATTATCGCCATTATTGATATTGATGATTTTAAGGATGTCAATGATAATTTCGGACACATGAAGGGTGATGAGGTGCTCCGAAAATGTGCAGCCATCATCATGGAAGAAGTGGAAGGACTGGGAAGTGCGGGAAGAATTGGCGGAGATGAATTCTTTATTGTTCTGGATTACATGGAAGATAAGGAAGAATTAAGGAGTCTTTTGCGCAGTATTAAAAATGGGATTCTGAATGCATATTCTGTGGAACGGGATGGTTTTTCCATATCTACGTCCATTGGCTGTGCCTGTTATCCGGAGGATGTGGATAATTTCAATAATCTGTTTACCCTTGCGGATTATCTTCTGTATCGTGCAAAGAATAAGGGAAAGAACCGCTATATCATCTATAATATGGAGAAGCATGGTACGGTTGAGGAGATTCTCAGTCAGGGAATTCAAAATATTGGAATCAGCAGCCGTAGAGGAATGAATAAGGCTGAAATCGTGTGCAGAATAGCAGATCAGGTTTTGGAAGGAGATAATTATCCGGTTAAAAATATTTTTAATGATATCGTGGATTATTTCGGTGTGGAGCGGATTGTTCTGTACTCGCTGGATGAGAAAAAAGTCCTGTTCCAGTGCGGAAACAATCTGATGTCACAGGAGCAGATTGAGAGTACTTCGGATTATATAGTTGATGAATCATTGCAAAAGTTGTATGATAAGGGTGTTTTGATAGTCAATAATATCAAAATGATTGAGAATGTCAGCATGGATGCATATAAAAAGCTGAAAAAACAGGGCGTTTTATCGTTTATGCACCATGAGATTACCGGAAAGAATGAACGAAAATATCTCATAAGTTATGAATCAGTCATTATCAGAAATACGTGGAACATGGAAGATATGCAGTTCTTTCGCTTATTTGACCGTATTTTTGCCAGATGTCTGTAGGGAGGTCAGTTATGTGTGGAATTGTTGGTTATGTAGGGAAAAGAGATTGTACGGATGTATTGATGGATGCACTGTCAAAGCTTGAATATAGAGGCTATGATTCTGCAGGAATTGCTGTTTTTGAGAAAAATGCAATTCGCGTGGAAAAAACAAAGGGACGTCTTCTGGATTTGGAAAAGAAGATGGAAAAGGAAGGAAAACCGGCAGGACATTGCGGCATCGGGCATACCCGGTGGGCAACCCATGGAGAGCCTTCTGATATTAATTCCCATCCTCACGGGAATAAAAGAATTTCCATTGTGCATAACGGAATTATTGAAAATTATAAGGAAATCAAAGACTTTCTCATGAAGGAAGGTTATGGATTTGAAAGTGAGACTGATACGGAGACCGTGGCAAAGCTTTTGGATTATTATTATGACGGAAATCCACTTGATACCATTATCCGTGTGCTTGCAGACATTGAAGGTTCCTATGCATTGGGAATCATTTTCCGTGATTTCCCGGACAGAATCTATGCGGTACGTAAAGATAGTCCGTTGATTGTGGGTGTGGGAGAAGAGGAAAACTTTATTGCTTCGGATGTTCCGGCAATTCTTAAGTATACAAGGGATTATTATCTGATTGAACAGGATGAAATCTGTGAACTGACCGCAGATCATATCCGTATTTATGATACACGGAAACATGTCATTGAAAAGGAACTTCAGACCGCAACATGGGATATTGATGCAGCAGAAAAGGGCGGCTATGAGCATTTCATGTTAAAGGAAATCCATGAGCAGCCGAAAGCGGTGAAAATGACAGTCAGCCCGCGGGTGAAGAATGGAATGCCGGATTTTTCCGAAACCGGTCTTACGCTAGAAAAGTTAAAGCAGTATCATCAGATTTTTGTGGTAGCCTGTGGTACGGCAATGCATGCCGGACTGGTAAGTAAGTATGTGATTGAAAAGATTGCAAGAATTCCGGTAATTGTGGATATCGCTTCGGAATTCCGTTACCGGGAGCCTTTGATTGGTGAAGGTGACCTGTTAATTGTGATTTCTCAGTCTGGTGAAACGGCAGATACGCTTGCCGCCCTAAAACTTGGAAAACAGCTGGGAGCAGATACCTTTGCTTTGGTGAATGTGGTTGGTTCTTCCATTGCAAGAGAGGCAGACATGGTGCTTTATACCAATGCAGGACCGGAGATTTCTGTGGCTTCCACGAAGGCATATTCCGTGCAGATTGCGGCAATGTATCTGTTTGCATTTGAAGTGGCATATGCAAAAGAAAAGCTTACGGAAGAAGAATGCAGAAAATATGTCAGTAAATTAATGGAAATTCCGGATTATATTGAAAAAACCCTGGAATGTAAGACCATCTGCCAGCAGACTGCTGCAAAGCTTATGAATGCCGACAGTCTTCTATACATAGGAAGAGGTCTGGATTATGCATTAAGCATGGAAGGCTCCTTAAAGCTTAAGGAGATTTCTTACATTCATTCAGAGTCTTATGCTGCAGGAGAGTTAAAGCATGGTACCATTTCCCTGGTAACAAAGCAGATGCCGGTGATTGCGGTTGCAACCCAGAAAGGACTTATTGAAAAGACCATCAGCAACATTAAGGAAGTTAAGGCAAGAGGTGCCATGGTGGTACTGGTATGTGGTGAAACACTGGACATTGAGGATGGCGTGGCGGACTGTATTATCAGACTTCCTGAGGTGGATGAAATTCTGATGCCGACAGTAGCAGCTATACCGTTACAGTTGATTGCATATTATACGTCAGTACTGAAGGGATGCGATGTGGATAAGCCGAGAAATCTGGCAAAGTCGGTGACGGTAGAATAAGAAAATATCAGGCATGCCGGATGGATGTTGGTTACTTTTTTGAAAATGGAAAGGAGTTCAGACACGTTGGTAGAAGTTAAGGATTTGTTTAATCTGGATGAGACGATTGCAAAGGCATTATTTGAGGATGTTACCTATCCGTGGGAAGTGCTTCCAAGGATTGGTGGATTTATTAAGGAACTTGGGATGACTCTCTTAACGGAAGAGTATGACCATCCACAGGAAGATGTCTGGATTGCCAGGAGCGCAAAGGTGGCTCCCACGGCAAGTATCACGGGTCCCTGTATCATAGGAAAAGAAGCTGAAGTAAGACATTGTGCGTTTATCAGGGGCAATGCCATTGTTGGGGAAGGTGCTGTTGTCGGAAATTCCACGGAGCTTAAGAATGTGGTGCTATTTAATAAGGTGCAGGTTCCGCATTATAATTATGTGGGCGATTCTGTTCTTGGGTATAAAGCGCACATGGGTGCGGGTTCCATTACTTCCAATGTCAAGTCCGATAAAACGCTGGTATGCGTGAATGTGAATGGCGTAAAGATGGAGACCGGCCTTAAGAAGTTTGGTGCCATGGTGGGAGACAATGTTGAAGTAGGATGCGGAAGCATTTTAAATCCGGGTACGGTTGTGGGAAGAGAATCGAATATTTATCCACTTTCCAGTGTCCGTGGGTATGTGAAGGAGAAAAGCATTTACAAAAAGCAGGGTGAAGTGGTGGAAAAGCGATAAGAAAGTAATCTTTCCGGTTAAAAAAATAAAAAATTGATAAATAATCTACAAATGGAATTGACTAATTTGTCGTATTATGAGAGAATACACGTAGATTTATTCTTCAGTAACCGAATCCGGTACTGAACTTAGAAAGGAGATACAAAATGATTATTTCACAGGAAGTTGAAAGAATGTGTCCAGTGGCACAGGGCGTTCATCATGGCGCTGCTCCGGTTCCTACAGAAGGTAACTGGGTAAAGAATAAAGAAGTAAAGGATATTTCAGGCTTAACACACGGTATTGGCTGGTGTGCTCCTCAGCAGGGTGCATGTAAGCTGACATTAAATGTTAAGGAAGGTATCATTCAGGAAGCATTGGTTGAGACCATCGGATGCTCCGGCATGACCCATTCCGCAGCAATGGCAGCAGAAATTCTGCCAGGTTTAACCGTTATGGAAGCTTTAAATACAGACTTAGTATGTGATGCTATCAACACAGCAATGAGAGAGCTGTTCTTACAGATCGTTTACGGTCGTACACAGTCTGCTTTCTCAGAGGAAGGTCTTCCGGTTGGTGCAGGTCTTGAGGATCTTGGTAAGGGACTTCGTTCACAGGTTGGTACCATGTATGGTACTCTTCAGAAGGGACCTCGTTACCTTGAAATGGCAGAAGGATATGTAACAGGCATTGCCCTTGACGAAGAAAACCAGATTATTGGTTACAAGTTTGTAAGTCTTGGTAAGATGACAGACTTCATCAAGAAGGGT
>CAMEUH010000170.1 GCA_945938055.1 uncultured Eubacteriaceae bacterium
ATTCTTTCGTTTCCTCAATCGTTCGTGAAAGCAGTACGTCAGTTGCCATACAGTCCTTGTTTCTTGCTTCCTCCAGCAGTCTGCAGTAATCCTTGGCAAATCCGTCTGCCGCATCAATCAGCTCATCCTCACAAGGGTCCAAAAGTCCCCGGATGAACATAGCGTGTTCCATCATGATCCGGTTCCAGAAGGTCGTAAGTTCAAAAAGACTCTGTCCCGTAATCATGCCCCGTCTTTCTAACTCCTGTATGGTGGCATGATAAAGCTTTGCCTCCCGTTTAATATGCTCCACAAGAAGAGGATAATTAAACGTAAAAAGCTGACAATCCGCCATATCCTTTAAGATCTGTTCCTTAAATTCAATGAGTCCGCTTGTCAGCCTTAACGCCCTCTGATTCAACTGATGCACTCTCTGCATGTTTTCCCTGGATTCCATCCAGCTTTCCCTTGGACATAAATCTTTTTCCTTGTCCGTAAGTTTTGTATTAATGTCAATTCCTGTAAGAAATTCTGTCTTACACTCCGCTTCTCTCGTAAATTCCGTGAAAATTTCCCCTGATTCCAGTACATTTCTTCCGACACGATGGTTGGAAAACGCAATGACATCCGCGAGAAATTCCTCAAACTGCTTGAAAAACCAGTCCGCTTTCTTGATATCATCACTATTTTTTGACGGAAATCCAGCCATCAGAAACAAAGAATGTTCCTTCATGATTCTGCCAAAAAATAAATGCGTCTCCAGCGATAATGATACATAATTCGATTTCATGATGCATACCCTTTTATATAAAGATTCACTATCATTCTATGCAAAATATATCAATCCGTTTCCCTTTTACTGTCTCATTTGCATCTTATCATCCGCATAATCTGTATAACAACCGTAGGTATCAGGGCAAATCCTACAATTATTCCTGCCTGCATTCCGGTAAGCTCTGCCACGCAGAACATTCCCTGTAAAAATGGCACAAAAATCACCAGTCCCAGAAGTACCACTCCCAGAAGAAATGCCCCTACGCTCCATTTGTTACTAAAAAGTCCGATTTTTCCAATAGACCGGTCACTGCGGCAGTTAAATCCATGAAACAATCTTGCAAGGGTCAGCGTGGCAAATGCCATGGTACTTGCCGTTTTGGCATCCACCTTAAGTCCCATATAGAAGGCTGCCATGGTACTTACTGCAATCAGCCCGCCATATTCCATAAGTCTCAGGCAAAAATTCCTTGTCAGGATTCCTTCCTTTGGATTTCTCGGTTGATCCTTTAAAAGTTCTTGATCCGTTGGCTCCATTCCGATGGCAAGTGCCGGAAGGGAATCTGTTAAAAGATTAATGAATAACAAATGTACCGGTTCAAATGGCGCCGGAAGTGCCATGACGGAACAATACAGTACGGAAAGAATTGCCGCCATGTTACCGGATAACAGAAACTGGATTGCATTCTTAATATTACGGTAAACATTTCTTCCGTTTAGAACCGCTTTCATGATAGTTGCAAAATTATCATCCGCAAGAATCATTGCCGCTGCATCCTTGGATACCTCTGTTCCTGTTATTCCCATGGCAACACCGATATCAGCTTTTTTAAGGGCAGGAGCATCATTCACGCCGTCACCGGTCATGGCTACTATGTGCCCTTTCCTTTGCCATGCCTCCACAATCCGGATTTTATTCTCCGGTGAAACCCTTGCATAGACGGACACCTTTTCAAGCACCGCATCCAGTTCTTCATTGGTCATGGAATCCAGTTTCTGTCCGGTCAGTGCCATATCGCCCTCTCTAAAAATACCAATCTTTCCTGCAATGGCAGTTGCGGTCACCTTATGGTCCCCGGTAATCATCACCGGTTTAATTCCTGCATGAATGGCATCGAAAACCGCCTGTCTGGATTCTTCCCTTGGCGGGTCAATCATGGAAACCAGACCAATAAAAGTGTAGTCCTGTTCATTTTCAAGGCACAGGCAATCCTCTTCACAAACTTCCTTATATGCAAATGCAAGAACCCGCAGTCCGTTTTCGGAAAAGCTCTGGTTCTGCCGTAAGATATCTTCCCGATCCTGTTCGCTCATTATGCGTACACCGTCTGTCCCTGCAATCTTTACACACCGGTTTAAGAGCACATCCACGGCACCTTTGGTGAAAACCGTCGGTACTCCGTGAACCCGGTATTTGCTGCTCATGAGTTTTCTGTCCGAATCAAACGGAATCTCCTCAATCCGAGGCATCATATCCCGGATATTTTCTTCCGAAATTCCTGCCGCACTAAGTCCTGCCTCCCTTGCCATGGCAAGAAGACAGCATTCTGTCGGGTCTCCGATTTCTTTTTGGTCCTTTTCATCAATGGAAGAATCGTTATTTAAAATCGCCGCATATAAAAGATACCGATGAAGGCTATTGGATAAGGTCAGTTCAGAAGGTTTCCGGCATTGCCCATCCAGATAAATTTCTTCCACCGTCATCTTATTCTGGGTCAGCGTTCCTGTCTTATCCGAACAAATGACTGAAACACACCCAAGGCTTTCTACCGCCTTTAATTCCTTCATGATGGCATTGTCAGCTGCCATTTTCTGCGTCCCCATTGCCTGAACAATGGTCACGATGGAACTGAGTGCCTCCGGAATCGCTGCAACTGCCAGTGCCACGGCAAACATTAAAGAATCCAGTACCGGTTCCTTCTGCCAGATGCGAAGAACAAATACAATCGCGCTGATCATCATGATAAGCATTGCAAGCTTCTTTCCGAAATCATCCAGGCTTACCTGAAGCGGTGTCTTTTTTTCTTTCGTTGCATTCATGAGTCCTGCAATCTTTCCCATCTCCGTTTCCATGCCGGTTGCCGTAATCAGGACTTCTGCCCTTCCATATGTCACAAGACTTCCCGAATATACCATGTTCACACGGTCTGCCAGGGAAACTTCATCCCAAATGACACCATCCGTTTTATCCACGTTAGCCGATTCTCCCGTAAGAGAACTTTCATTTACCTGAAGGGAATAATTTTTAAGAATCCTTCCGTCTGCCACAATCATGTCCCCGGCTTCCAGAAGCAGGATGTCCCCCGGAACCACATCCTTTGATGCAATTTCTTTTCGCAATCCGTCACGTAACACCTTGGCGTGCGGTGTTGATAATGCTTTTAAGGAATCCAGCGATTTTTCTGCTTTTACATACTGCACCGTTCCTAAAATGGCATTCAGAACAATCACCGCAATAATGACAACCGTACTTTCCGTATTTCCTGATAACATGGAAATAACTGCTGCCACAATGAGAATAATAACCAGAAGGTCACAAAACTGTTCCAGAAAAATACGAAAAGCACTTTTTCTCTTCGTTTCGCTTAATATATTCTCACCTTTTTCCTTTCTTATCCTTTCTGCCTGTTCATCGGTTAAACCACAAGCCCCTGCTCCTATGTACTCTAAAAGTTCTTCTGTCTGCATCTGATAAATCGCTTTCATGATACATCCTCCCTTTCTTCTCCCACCACAGAAATGTCAATAAAAAAAGACTTTCTGCATACATGTTTCATGTATACAAAAAGTCTTGTCTAACGATTCCGCTCCATGGGCCAAGGTATCGACCGTACTGACGAAATCCATGACACACCACAAAAACTGGCATGCAACTACTCCCTTTTTGCCGGTAGATATATTATATATATCATTATCCCCCATCCTTGTAAATAGAATTTAGAAATCTTAACGAAATCTTTATAAATCAGCCTCCGCATATCTAAATTGGAAATTGTGTTGAGCGATTTAAAGGGACTTGCAAGGCTTACCAAGATAAAGGAGTTTGTAAACAGGATTGCCACCAAAACCGAGGAAATCCGAACCCTCAAAGCTGAATTATCCGGCATCGTCAGACAGCATGAATTTGCAACAGTGCAGGATTTCTACACAGCATTTTATACCGCACAGAACGCCTTTGACCAATATCAAAAAGATTGTGCCAAGTGCGATAAAGCCTACGGAGATAAAGGGCCGAGATGATCGCCCCCTGCCACAAAAATAGCCCTCATCTACACACATAATGGATAGGGCTATTTTAAATGCATAATATGCGTAAATCTGAAAGTTTCGAGTGAATTACCTTATTAATTTTCAAAGAAAAATACATCCGCAGGTGTACCATCCTCATAATCTACCTCTTTATCAGGGTAGCTCTTAACTAAGCGATAATTCCCACTTGTATATTCATCAATTACATTATCCCAAAATTTAACAGAACCTATATTGTGCGGGTGTCTTTTTAACTGCCACTTTCCATGATGCATATTAAGCACCTTAAATACTGCTTCTTTGCCATATCCTTTTCTTCTATACTTGTGCATAATAAAAAATTCTGACAAACAAAAATCTGTACTCTCCTCTGGTGCTTCAGGATAATCGCTTATTAGTATCAAACCCGCTATTTTCTCATCAACCTTTATAAAATATGGATATCTATTATTTTCCTCAAAGTAGCAATCCAGATATTCATACCCATATAAACCATTATCATTAACATCTGTTTTCTCCCATTGTGAAAACTCATATAGGTATTTTTCAAGAAGATTCATCATAATATCTCTATCTTCTTTTTTAGCTTCTACTATTCTCAACATTTTCCAAAAACACTCCTCATGTCAAAATTTTCAGTTTTATACATCAGCTGCCATAAACACTAATGACTCATCTGCTTTAAAACCATTTGCTTCATAAAATTTAACACTTGGATAACCTTTTTCAGTGTTAAGAACAATATATGATATTTTTTCTGTTTCCTGTTTTAACTGTTCTCTGACATATTCCATCATCTTCGTTCCGATTCCTTGCCTTTGGTAGTCTGGATGTACACTAAATTCATCTACCCACAACTCCTTAAAACCCATATACGTCATAATCCTTCCGCTAAGCATTGACACTACTATATCACCATCGTATATTACATATCCTCTCGATACCCTTGCAGACATTATTTCATCGATTCTGGTATATGCCTGTTCATAAGTCCAGTTTTCATTCCACGGTTCTTCTTTAAACGCTTTCATAAGTGTTATTGCACATTTTTCTATATCTCTTTGTTGCATAATACAATAATCCATAATTAACTCCATCAAATTCAAATAACCACCTGTGTTCAATCTTCCCAAGATTGAACACAGGCATATATAATTACGCTTGATGCTCCAGTATCCACTTAAGCATATCTTCATATTCCATGCTTCCATCTGCTACTGCAAGAACCATTTCATACAATTCTTTTTGTGTATACGATAATTCAATTCCATTCAAAGCAAAGAACACAAGCATCACATGTGTTCCTATTCGTTTATTACCATCCAACATACAATGATTTTTTATTAAACCATAGCCAAGACGCGTACCTTTCGCTTGTATCGTTGGATATAACTCTTCTCCATCAAACACTTGAAACGGCGTCTCAATAGCCGACTCCAACAAATTGAAGTCTCTTACCCCAAGGATTCCGCCAGTTTGTTCTATGAGCTGTGAATGGAGCATCAAAATTTGCTCTTTACTCAATCTTTTCATTCAGCAAGCACCTCGTAAGCTTCTTTATTCTGTGCAAGTAATCTCCTTGAAATCTCGAGCACATCTTCATTCTTAGCCACAGCGCTTTCATCTGCTTTGCTAAAATCGATTACCAAATATCTTGGTGCATTATTCTTAAGTATAACAACTGAGCCGAGCTCATCTACTAATCTTGCAACTTTTGAAAAGTTCTGATTTGCTTC
>CAMEUH010000171.1 GCA_945938055.1 uncultured Eubacteriaceae bacterium
GCTGACACGGATCATTGCTACTTTAATAATATCTGCCGCTGTTCCCTGAATTGGTGAATTCATGGCAATTCGTTCTCCAAAAGAACGCTGCATGAAATTACTGGAGGATAGTTCCGGAACCGGACGTCTTCTTCCATACATGGTTGTAACATATCCATTCTTTCTTGCAAAATCCACCAGACCATCCAGATACTCCTTAATTCCCGGATAAGTTTCAAAGTAACGCTCAATATATTCTGCTGCTTCTTTTCTGGAAATACTCAAATCCTGACTCAGTCCGAAGGAACTGATTCCATACACAATTCCAAAATTAACTGCCTTTGCATTCCTACGAAGCTGAGGAGTCACCTCCGAAAGCGGTACATGAAACACCTGACTTGCCGTAATCTTATGAATATCTTGCTCTTCCTGATATGCTTCAATTAATTTCTGGTCCTCAGACAGATGTGCCAGAATTCTAAGTTCAATCTGAGAGTAATCCGCATCCACAAAAACATACCCATCCTCCGGAACAAATACCTTCCGAATCTGTCTTCCAAGCTCCATCCTGATTGGAATATTCTGAAGATTTGGTTCTGTGGAGCTGATTCTGCCCGTTGCAGTTATGGTCTGGTTAAATTTGCTATGGATACGTTGATCTTCCCCGATACATCCAGCCAGTCCGTCTGCATATGTGGACTTTAATTTGGTAAGCTGGCGATATTCCAGAATCATTGGAATCACCGCATGTTCCTCTTTCATTTTTTCCAGAACTTCTGCAGAAGTAGAATAACCTGTCTTGGTTTTCTTTCCACCCTTTAATCCAAGCTTTTCAAATAAGATTTCTCCCAGCTGTTTCGGTGAATTAATATTAAATTCCGTACCGGCCTGCTGATAAATTTCTTTTTCCAGTGCGGCAATCCGTACACTTAATCGTTCTCCATATTCCTTAAGACTTTCCTTATTCACACGCATTCCGTAACGTTCCATGTCATAAAGAACCACAATCAGAGGAAGCTCAATCTCTTCATAAAGAGACATCATTCCCTGCTTTTCCAGTTCTTTTTTTATTTCCCCATATCCCATATAGGCAAAATACGCATTGAGTGCTTTCTGATGAAGAATTTCTTCGTTATTCTTTCTCAATTCATTTTCCGAAGGAATCAGAATCTGCAATATCATCATAATTGTACGTATCCTTTAATGGATTCAGAAGATACGCCGCAACGCTGATATCAAAATATTTTGCCGTGTCAATTTCACCCAATGCAAAAAGTGCATTTTTTAAATTCATGACGGTTGCACGCACGGCTCCTGCTGCCAGTTTCTTTAAATTGGAACAAAGAAGTTCCTCCGTTACAAAATTCTCTATTGGAATATACGTAATGGTTTCCTCTGATAAAACCAGAAGAAGACCTTCCATTCCTTCCTTTCCAACTACCGGTTCAAAAGAAAAATGTCCCTTCTTTATCTTCTCGGATGCCTTATCAAAGTAATCAAGTACCTCATTAAAATCTTCCAGCACCTGAATTCTGGCATAAATATCCTTTAAATCCGTCTTCTTATCCGAATCAAACTTCTTTAAAAGTGATTTAAATTCATACTTCTTAAAGAGTTCATACGCCGCCTCTGTAAACAGATTACTGATTCTTGCTTCCTCAAAATCGTACTCAATAGGTGCATTCACGTTAATGGTAGCAAGCACCTTGCTTAATTCCACAATTTCACGGTTTCCTTTAATGATGCTCTTGCCTTATTCGGCGTAATCTCTTCCACATGCTCTAACGCATTCTCTATGTAATGATAAGTTCCAATGATGGCCGAAGCTGTCTTTTCTCCAATTCCCGGGGCTCCCGGAATATTATCCGAAGCATCTCCCATCAAAGCCTTCATGTCAATAAATTCCGTTGGAGTTACTCCATAGACCAGCTTCACATCTTCTGCATAATAATTTTCAATTTCCGTTGTCCCCTTCTTCGTCTTCGGAATCCGAATCTGTACCTTCTGTGTTGCCAGCTGTAAAAGATCTCGGTCGCCTGAAACAATGGAAACATCCAGTCCGGCTTCTTCTCCCATCCTTCCAATGGTTCCCAAAAGATCATCTGCCTCTAATCCTGCCTTCTCAATGGTTTTAATTCCCATTGCGGCAAGAACTTCCTTTATCATTGGAACCTGCTCATGAAGTTCCTTCGGCATCGGCTTTCTGGTTCCCTTATACTCCGGGTACATTTCATGCCGGAATGTTGGTGCTTTTACATCAAATGCCACGGTCAGATAATCCGGATGTTCCTCATCCAGAATTTTCATCATGATATTTAAAAAACCATATACGGCATTGGTATGCATTCCTTCCGAATTTGTCAGATCCGGGACTCCGTAAAATGCCCTGTTTAAAATGCTGTGACCATCAATTAGAACTATCTTTCCCATAATATCCTCACAAAATTATTCTTTATCTGCTATTCTACAACAATCCTTACTCATTTGCAAATTTAAGTGCAATGCATTTTTCCATGAAAACCATTTTTTCCCGGTGAAATACATCACAAAAGGTAAAATGCATCTTCACATATAGAGAAGTCCGGTCAATTAAAACCCCATTGGGGGAATGGATGTAATTATACTCTCCGTATTTACGGAAATGATTCGTCTGCATCGTCTGATTCTCATATTGAAATATATCCAGTCCCTTTCCTACATTATAGACAATCACAGAGTCAATTCCATAGTTATCATCTCTCCCATTTACGGAATTTTGGGGCAGAACATTCTGCATGACAATATGATTCACAATTTGCTCTGCACGGTTTTCATCAATGATAATCTTCATTTCAGCAAGCATCCGTTTGAAATCATAGGTTACCTGTTCTGCTCCTTTTTCTTTAAAGACCTTCATGGAAGCAATCATATCCGGATAATTACAGACCGAGCCGGAAAATGCGGCAATGGTTAATGCATTGTCTGCCTTATCCTTAGCCATTAAAACCATTTTGTTTGAAAGCAGCATTACTGATAGCAACAGAATGATTCCTGACAAAAAGATTAGATATGCATAATGAATCTTTCCCTGATGATTGTTTTGTATTACGCCAGCGCTAACGCACACTTTCGAATCTTCACTTCCTTTTTGAAACATGTTTTTCTTAACCGGAAATCTTCTGAAATTGAAAACAGATGATATGGAACTTTCGCCTTGAAATTCAGATAAATCTCCTCCCCATATTCCACATTGCCATCCCAGAAGGTCGTTCCCTCAAAGTCTACATCCGATGCCGGAATTCCCATTTCCTCCAGGTCTTTATAAAACTGATTTAATTCAATGGTTGTCATCCCGTTTGTCGTTTCCATAATCATAAGATACTTTCTTGACAAATTCTCCAATCGGTTCAGCGTATCCAGATATCGGATCTGCAATCCACAGCTAATCAGAACATACGCACCAAGCACAATCAGAAGAATCATCGGAAGAAAATCCATGGTTCCCGACATTCCTTTTTCTTTTTTCCAAAGCACTTTCCTTCTTTTCATGACAACACGCCCCTATTCACTTTGCGCACTAAAATTGCTTGAAATAAAATCATCACAATAATCAAACACATTGGTTGCCATCCCAATAATCTGCGTCTTAAAAAGCATCACCATGGATAAGGCAATTACAATTAAAAGGACTTCTACCAGAACCTCTTTCCCGCCTTTTTCCTTATGGAACATTTTCTTCTTCATTCCATTTATAATATTTTTCATATCAAATTCCTCCCTTAATTAAAATATTTCAAATAAACTCTTAAATTCCACAATGGAACAATACACCGCCATGGCAATCATTCCAGCCATAAATAGCACCTGTAAGACCTGTACGTTCCTTTCCACGGCATTTTCCATCTTGATGTGAATGGCTTTTTCCACATCCAGAATCTGTTCAAATGCACTATCTAGATTGTTCACACTATACCCTGACTCCATCGCCTGCTTTAAAATAATAACCAGCATATCCACATGTTCATTCCGAAAGCTTGCATTAAAATCCTCCAGAGCCTCCGTTATGTTCCTGGATAAATAAATTTCGTTTAATAAACGTTTTATTGAATTTTTAAGCCTTTTGGAGCGGATAAAAGCACAGCAGTTTTCCAGTGCGTCAATAATATACACACCCGCATGAATCTGGATTTTTAGCAGTTCAAAGAGATTTCTCAAATCCTTGAGCATCCCATCATTATCCGATTCATTGGACACCAAAAGCATTCCAATGGGCAGAAATGCTCCTGCAAGAAAGCACAACATCATCCCTCCCATTGTCACAGCGCCAAATACCCGTGCGGTAAATACCACAAATCCTCCACAGACTGCCATAAAAATGAGAAACAAATACGGATGAATCACAAATCCAATCATGTGTTCTGCCCCATGACTTTTTAGAAAACGATTGATTTTCTCACAAATGATTGTCATCCTTTACCTCCAAAATAAAACATAGACTGCCAGAATAAAAATAACCACACAATATGCCACAATTCCAATCCCGATATAAGAAGAGAATAAAATCGTCCCTACCTTCTGTGTGAGAAAAGAATCCATAATCCTGATAATCAGCCACTCCGCCGCCACCAATGCTGCCATGTCTATTCTCGCGCTGTTTCGGATTGCCTTTTGGATTGTTTTAGACTTTAAATATTCCTTTACGGAAATCTTTGCATCATAAAGGACCTCGGTATAATTAGCATCATGCTCTGAACAGATTTTAAGGCTCCAAAACACATCGGAAAGCTTGGTTCCCTCCAGCCTTTTACAAAGTTTATCAAAAGACTCTGTAAGATTCCCATAAAGTCTTGCCTCCATGACAAAATCATTAATCACATCCTGTAAGGGTGCTGTTATGTACTGATTGGCACGATCCATGATATTGACAATATCCTCTTCTGATTTGCTGAAATTCTCCACCAGATTCAAAAAAGACATCATCTGTTCCTCAATGCGGTTTTGATAAAATTTCTTATTCACATCCACCTTCCATTCTGAAAGACTGTTTTCTTCTTTAAGTCCTTCGTCATCTCATCATAACCTGATATTTCCGTAATCTCACAGACCCGGAATTCTTTCATGAACACAACAACCTCCATTCCAATCAGCTTCCTTAAGCAGTCATCAAATCCATAACCGGTTGACTGTTTGACATAATCAGCCAGTTTATTAATTCCCTCATGGGAATTCATTCCATGAACCGTTGCCCAGCATTTATGACCGGTATAAGATGCCATGGAAAATCCCTCTGCTTCATCGCCCTTAATCTCTCCAATAATAAAATAATCCAAATCCATCCGCAGTCCATTTCTTGTAAGCTCTGGCATGCTATATTCAATTCTTCCTTCACCGCTAAAGGAAACCGTATGCAAAAATGCAATATCCCTTGCCGGAATCTGATTCTGTTCCTCATCCGATTTGCGTGAAATAAATAGCTCATCACTTTCCTGTATCACGACTGCACTTTCATTTTCATCAATATACTCCAGTAACGTATTTAAAAGTGTCGTTTTCCCGGATGCACCTTTTCCGGTAAACAGAATTCCGGATGCACAGCGTGCTTTTTCTACCAGATAATCTGCCATCCGCTGATCCAGCATACCCTTTTCCATCAGGTCCTCTAAAGAATATTTCTCCTTTGGAATTTTACGAATGGTTAAAATGGGAACTTTGTTCGAACTGACAAAAGACGTACAGATATTAAAACGCAGAATAAATTTTTCATTGGTATGATC
>CAMEUH010000172.1 GCA_945938055.1 uncultured Eubacteriaceae bacterium
GTCCTGTGAAAAAGAAACTGTAATAAGAAATAGTGCAAGGATTAAGGCTTTCATGCTGTATATTAACCTCCCAAGTGCGAGTTTGTTTCATTCACTCTCTATTATAATCTTTTTTTATCAAAATGCCATATCTATCCCTGAAATGACTTGATTTATTTATATAATAGTATTATTATATATTTAGTAATACTAAATACTTTAATACGGAGGTGCGCAATGAGTGAAAAATATGTACGTCAGATGAAAAAAGGCGTACTGGATATGCTTGTGCTAAAACTGTTGTCGGACCAGCCAAAGTATGGCTATCAGCTCATTAGTGAACTAGAGGCAGAAAGTGGAGGCGTGTTTTGCTTAAAGGAGGGAACGCTTTATCCGATTCTTTACCGTCTTGAGGAAGACGGACTGGTAAAAGCAACCTGGAGTGAACCGGAAGAAAGACAGGTTCCCAGAAAGTATTATCTCATTACCGATGAGGGAAGGAAGATGCTTCAGGAAATAAAGCATATCTGGAATGATATTTCAAAAGGCGTAAACAGAATTATGGAACAATAGCAATTACAAAGCGGAGGAATGAACAATGACAGTCGAAAAATATGTAAAACAGATTACCCGAAAGATTCAATGTACGGGAAAAAGGCGTATGGAGATTCAAAAGCAGCTGTTGTCTGATATCGAAAGTGCCATCGAGAATGGAGAAACACCGGAGAATGTTATGGAACGCATGGGAACAGCAGAAAATGTTGCAGAGGAATTTAATCAGAATCTTTCATATGAAGAAAAAATGAGGTATAAAAAAGCACGAAGAAGAAAAATATGGATGGCAGTTGTTCTGGCAGCAGTGCTTCTTGGTCTGCTTATTTACTGGTTTGTGCCAAAGACGGTGCAGATGGGAGAAAGTGGTTTTTTCAATGAACAGGAAGTAAGTGAAATGACCAATAAAGTCATTGATGCTCTGGATGATGAAAATTACGAGGAACTGAAGGAGTATTTCTCGGAGGAACTTAAGGAAGTACTTGGCGTGGCTGACCTTGAAGAAGCCAAGGCTTCCATTAGCAAAAACTGGGGCAGCAGGATTTCCATAGGAAGTATTTATATGCAGGAAATGCGCCGGAGCAGAATTTATATGGCAATTGTTCAGGTAAGTGTGGCATATGAAAATGTCACGGTTATCTATACATTTTCATATAATGAGGATATGGAGCTGGTGGGATTGTATATGAGATAGAAATAAATTTATAATATTATTGACAATAAGGTTTAACGGCATTAAACTAATAAAAAAGAGGTTTAATACTGTTAAACCTTATTGCGTTACTAGAAAAGAAACACATAAGGAGACTGTCATGGAAGAATATAAGCTTGGAATTATGGAAATGCGTTTCGCACAGCTTATCTGGGACAATGAACCGGTTTCATCGGGTGAACTGGTAAAACGGTGTGAGAAAGAATTTGAATGGAAGAAATCAACGACCTATACCATGCTTCGGCGGTTATGTCAGAGAGGGATTTTTCAAAATGAGGATGGTACAGTGACGGCACTGATGTCACGGCAGGAATTTGATGCTTTGCAGAGTGAGAAGTTTATTGAGGAGAAATTTTCCGGTTCATTGCCACGTTTTTTAGCTGCATTTACCATGCACAATAAACTATCAGATAAGGATATAAAGGAACTTACAAGACTTATTGAAGAGAGCAGGAGGGAAGGTTTATGATTGAAGCAAATGTCTGGTATACCATATTTCCAAGGTTACTTAACATGAGCATCACGGCATCGGTTGTAATTGTATTTGTGGTGATTGCACGGTTCTTTTTAAGAAAGACGCCAAGGATATTTTCTTATGTGCTCTGGGGTGTTGTGCTATTCAGACTGGTTTGTCCTTTTTCTTTTACCACACCGTTCTCCCTGTTACGTCTGACCAGTCCAAAGTCTGTGGAAAGCAAAACGGTAGTGTATATTCCGGAAGATATTGTGCACATGGAAGAACCGGAAGTTTCATTACCGGTGCCGGTGGTCGGAGTAACACTCAGTGAATCCATTAATAAGGCACTTCCCAAAGGCAGCGAGCAGACAGGGGCGGATCCTTTGGAACTTACGGTTTCCGTTATGACATATGTGTGGATTGTTGGGGTTCTTGTCATGGCAGGTTACAGTATTATTTCTGTCATAAAGATGAAAAAGAGACTGGTTGGTGCCATAAAATTAAAGGACAATATCTGGATTGCAGATCATGTGCATACTTCGTTTGTCATGGGAATTTTCCGGCCACGAATCTATCTTTGGTCTGGTCTTTCCCCAAAAGAACAGGAATTTGTAATCATGCATGAAAAAATTCATATAAAACGGTGTGACCATCTGGTAAAAATATTTTTCTGGCTGGTATTGACCTTGCACTGGTTTAATCCGCTGGTGTGGCTGTCTTATATTTTGTGCATGCAGGACATGGAGATGTCCTGTGATGAAAGTGTCATGAGAAACATGAAAGAGGATGTCAGGGCAGATTACTCCGAGTCGCTGCTTTCGCTTGCCACAGGTAAGAAAATCTTTGCAGGCTCCCTTTTATTCTTTGGCGAAGGCGACATAAAATCAAGGATCAAGAATGTTTTAAATTATAAGAAACCGACAGTATGGGTCATTGCGGCAGGAATCGTTATAGTGGCAGTCCTTGGTATATGTTTTATGGGAAATCCGGCAGTAGATTCTGACAATACGGAAGATAGCACCAGTAAAGAGGAACGAGGGGAAGAATGGCTCAGGTATCTGGAACAGAAGGTGGCAGAGGATTTAAAATCATATGAGTTTATTTTGGATGCCAAAGCCGTTATTACAGAAGGAAATGGGAGAAATCAGGTAACTGTCAGGGTTGTATTGGAAAAGGAAGAAACATTGGATGAGGAACAAAGGAAGGAACTGGTAAATTATATAAAAATGGCAGTTCCTGATGTTAATGAAAATACAATTCTAATTAGCGTGGCAGAGAAAAATGACTGGGTTTATCCGCAATATCCGATTTATGTAAGAACCATGGGACCCGGTTCCATAGGCTGTGAATATGGATATTGTGCCAATGAAGACAGGAATGATGCAGATATTTTAGAAGATTTAAGCCAGCTGAATGGCTTTTATTTCAGCAGTAATTACAGGGAGGATGTAGCGTTATTCTATTCGGAAGAACCACAGGAAATTAAGCTGTATCATGCCATGGAAGGAAACGGAAACTACGAAGAATATGCATTTGCCGGAGAAGATTATGAATATCCATATGGGGCGGAAAAAGAAAAATATGTCATTCGGGTTCCTGAAGAATACGGAATGCATTATTTCGTTGCAGTGATTTCATGGGAGGATGGAAGTGAGGATTTATTGTATTTTTCCATGGAAAATAAGTATATTCCGCCTTCTGATGCAGGTGATAATCAGACTCAGATTACTGAAAATGAAACAGGAACCTATTTTACGGAATAAACAATTTCTCCGTTTATAATTGTATAAAGTGTTCTGGTAAAGGTTTCCATCGGGTTGCCGTTAAAAATAGCAATGTCAGCATCCTTTCCTGCTTCCAGAGAGCCGACACGGTCAGCAACACGGCAGATTTTTGCAGCATTGATGGTTATGGCTTTATATCCTTCTTCCATGGACAGCCCCGCACGGACCGAAAGACCGGCACAAAGTGGAAGATACTGGATTAATGCCACAGGATGGTCTGTGGTGATGGCGGTAAGAATTCCGGCACGATTTAATATGCCACAGGTTTTAAAATTCATGTTACCGACTTCAATTTTATTTTTGGAAGCAAGGTCTGTGCCCACGATTGCAGGAAAACCGGACTCTTTAATGTATTCGGTAATCAGATGTCCTTCGGTGCAGTGGTCAAGGGTAATGTCGATGTTAAATTCCTTGGCAATGCGGATGGCTGTGAGGATGTCATCTGCCCTGTGGGCATGTACCTTTAGGGGAATTTCCCTGCGGATGACAGGGAGCATGGCTTCCAGGTCCGCATCAAATCCATTTTCGGAGTTATAGGAACGTGTTTTTTGCAAGGTTTCACGCAAAAGGGCGGCACTTGCCATACGGGTGGATGGATACCGGTTCTGGTCACCATAGTTTACCTTTGGATTTTCACCGAGGGCGGCTTTCATGGCGGCAGGAGCCTTTACAATCATTTCATCAATGCACCGCCCGTGGGTTTTGATAAAAGCAAATTGTCCTCCAATTACATTGGAGCTTCCGGGACCGACAAGAACGCCGGTAATACCGGCTGCAATTGCTTCATGGAATGCAGAATCCATGGGATTTACTGCATCAATGGCACGTAAGGATGGCGTGACAGGATTGGTACCTTCGTTGCAGTCGTCACCGATGGTACCTTTCTTTTCTTCTGTAATGCCGATATGAGAGTGGGCATCGATTAGTCCGGGCATGACGATGCTTCCGTTTACATCCAGAACGATTTCGGAGTCATAGGGTTTCTTTAAGTCTTTCATGCTGCCGATTTCGGTAATAATTTTCTCCTCTGTGCGGACAAATCCGTTTTCATGTGTGATACCTGCCATTGTGAGGATTTTTCCGTTGCAGATTAACATGTAAAGTCTCCTTTCGCTGGTCGCAGATTGCTTTTTAAGGTTAGTATTGACAGGAAAGAAGGGGGATAAACATGAATTTCCATTCTTTACAATCAAATTGCAATATAATATAATAATAGTCGATGTTATATTTGATTAGCAAAAGGAGATTAAATCATGGCACAGGTAGGAATTGTAATGGGCAGCGACTCAGACATGCCAATCATGGCAAAGGCAGCAGACATCTTGGAAGAACTTGGTATTTCATATGAAATGACAATTATTTCCGCGCACAGAGAACCGGACGTGTTCTTTGAATATGCAAAGACTGCTGAAGAAAAGGGATTCAAGGTGATTATTGCAGGAGCAGGCATGGCAGCGCATCTTCCTGGCATGTGTGCGGCGATTTTTCCGATGCCGGTAATCGGTATTCCAATGCATACGACATCCCTTGGAGGAAGGGATTCCTTATATTCCATCGTTCAGATGCCATCCGGCATTCCTGTTGCAACAGTTGCAATTAATGGTGGAGCCAATGCAGGCCTTCTTGCAGCAAAGATTCTGGCAACATCAGATGCAGCATTACTTGACAGGCTTAAGGCATATTCTAAGAACCTTAAGGAACAGGTGCAGGCAAAGGATGCCAGATTACAGGAAATTGGTTATAAGAAGTATCTGGAAAAGTAATGCAGAATCATAAATTAAAGTCATGCAATTGACTAATATAATCATATAGGAGATAAGAAAAATGGATTACAAGAGTTCAGGCGTTGATATTGAAGCAGGATACAAGTCAGTTGAATTGATGAAAGCAGCAGTTAAGGGAACCATGAGACCGGAAGTACTTGGTGGTCTGGGTGGTTTCTCAGGGGCTTTCTCATTAGCAAATATTAAGAATATGGAAGAACCGGTTCTTCTTTCGGGAACAGATGGATGCGGCACTAAGGTTAAACTTGCAATTATCATGGACAAGCATGATACCATTGGTATTGATGCCGTTGCCATGTGTGTTAATGATGTTGCTTGCGCAGGTGGTGAACCTTTATTCTTCCTGGATTATATTGCGTGTGGTAAGAATTATCCGGAAAAGATTGCAACAATCGTTGGCGGTGTAGCTGAAGGCTGCAAACAGTCGGAGT
>CAMEUH010000173.1 GCA_945938055.1 uncultured Eubacteriaceae bacterium
CTCATCACAGACTTTTCCAATAAAACCAAAACGCATGTCAGCAATGGCAGCAGCACGATCCAGTCCGCTCTCTTCTTCCATCTGGAGAATGATATGTTCCACCATTTCCTGTTCATTCTGGCTTAAGTCCAAAGCCTTTTGAATCAGCGTATCCCCTTCCGCCAGCTTACTTGCCGCAAAACGTACCGGAATCTGCACCTTGATGGCATGATCCTCAATCAGATGCATGATGCCGTGAAGGCAACGGTGTACTGCGCCCTCTTTGTCCTCTGCACTGCAAAAATCCATTCTGCCCGGACGTTCCTGATACTGTGCAACGTGCAGGGCATGATCCACCAGTTCCCCAATTCCTTCGTTCTTTGCCGCAGAAATAGGAATTACCGGAATGCCAAGCATCTCCTCCATTTCATTTACCAGAATGGAACCGCCGTTTTCCCGCACCTCATCCATCATGTTTAATGCCAGAACCATCGGCACATTCAACTCCATCAGCTGCATGGTAAGATACAGATTTCTTTCAATATTTGTGGCATCCACAATATTAATAATACCCTTTGGCTGCTCTTTCAGCAAAAATTCTCTCGTTACAATCTCCTCGCTGCTGTACGGTGACATGGAATAAATGCCAGGAAGGTCTGTTACCAGAGTATTCGGGTGACCTTTTATCATGCCATCCTTACGGTCTACCGTTACACCCGGAAAATTTCCCACATGCTGGCTGGAACCGGTCAACTGGTTAAAAAGCGTTGTCTTTCCGCAATTCTGGTTTCCAGCCAATGCAAAGGTAATGGTCGTTCCGTCCGGAAGAGGGTTTTCATCTGCTTTCACATGATATTTTCCGCCCTCACCAAGTCCCGGATGCAACGTCTTTTTCTTCTTTTTCTGTTCTTCCTGATACTCTTTTTCCTCTTGTTCGCGGACATTGTCAATTTCAATCTTCTTTGCATCTGCAATTCTTAAGGTTAATTCATAACCATGTATCTGTAATTCCATCGGGTCACCCATTGGTGCCAGCTTCACCATGGTAACATCCACGCCCGGTATCATTCCCATGTCCAGAAAATGCTGGCGCAATGCTCCTTCTCCTCCAACCGACTGAATTGTTGCCGTTTTTCCCAAATGCAGTTCATCTAAAGTCATTTTTCCTTCCTCCGTCTTGCATTTTTCTTTTTTTAATTCTTAATAATTAGTATTATATAACTTTTTTCATCAATCTACAACCATCTCAAACAAAATGTTAAATTTTTGTCTAATTTTGTCAGAATTTACCTGTTTTTTATCTGTTTTTCGTTTTTTGTCTTGAAACTAATATTTTACAGGTGTATAATTGCGGTGGTTATGCTCCCCTCTTTCAGGTGGAGACAAAAAATATGTTACGAGAAGGATACAAAATTATGAATGAACAAGTTAAGAAAACAGGCGGATGGCGTACCAACAAATGGGTTCGTGCCGCAATCCCGGCACTCTTACTGCACTGCAGCATCGGTACCGTTTACTGCTGGTCGATTTTCAGTCAGGAAATCGCAGATTACATTGGTTTTTCCAAGGGTGCAACAGAATGGGCTTTTAGTTTTGCCATTTTCTTCCTTGGAATGTCAGCCGCATTTCTGGGAAATGTAGTAGAAAAAGACATCCATAAGTCCTCCTTAATCGCTGCAATCTGTTTTGCAGCCGGCATGGCAGGCACAGGCTTCTTCATCTACTATGGCGGAGCACATCAGGGAAGTATGTTATCCCTCATTGGTATTTATGTATGCTATGGTTTTATCATGGGTATCGGTCTTGGTACCGGTTATCTTTCACCGGTAAAGACTCTCATGCTCTGGTTTGAAGACAGAAAAGGTCTGGCAACCGGTCTTGCCGTAGCAGGCTTTGGTGCTGCCAAGGCAATCGCAAGCCCGATTATGCAGTGGATGCTTGACAGCCTTGGAGACGGCGGCATTTACAAAATGTTTATCATTCTGGCATGTGTATATTTTGTCATGATGTTCGTGGGACATTTATTGTTAAAGAAACCGGACGGATGGCATGAGCCACAGACCAAGGAAGCCAGCAAGAGTATTTTATCTGTTCTTAAGACCAAGCCGATTTCCAATTACATCGGTATCTGGTTAATGTTTTATATTAATATTACCTGTGGTCTTGCACTGATTTCACAGGAAAAGGCCATTATCAAATGTCTTGGCCTTGCCGGCATGGTAGGTGTCATTTCCACCATATCTGCTGTATTTAACGCAGGCGGACGTTTAGGTTTCTCTGCATGGGCAGATAAGATGAAAGACCGTAATACGGTTTATAAAATCATCTTTATTCTTTCCATTGCATTAACCGGCATCACAATCGTTACAAGCGGTATTGCAAATGGTGCACAGAACACTGTATTAATGGTTCTCGTTCTTGCATTAATCTTCGTTATTAATGCAGGCTACGGCGGCGGTTTTTCCAATGTACCAACCTTACTTTCCGACCATTACGGAATGAGTAATATTAGTGCCATCCATGGAATCACCTTATCCGCATGGGGTTTTGCCGGACTGACCGGTAACCAGCTTGCCACCTGGATTGTAAATCATTTTGGAACCTGGGTGGAAATTCATGGATACAATGTTAATCCAACCGGTTATCAGACAGTACTTTATGTTACCATCGTACTTTACATTCTTGCATTAGTACTTTCTATGGTATTCGTAAAGCCAACTGAAAAGGCATTAGCGGCAAAGAATGTGAAATAAATTATAGTGAACGTAAAACATAATACATAAAAAGAAAAAGGAATGGTACACACAATGTTGCCATTCCTTTTTCTTTTCTAATCTCTGTTTTCTACTCTCGCACCTTTTTGTATATCCGGTTCCAGGCTTTCATGAGAAGAATAATTTGATTTGTTTCCTTTGCTTTTTATCAAACAATTTATTATGCTTTTTTCTTCACCGGAATCCATATTTCACAATAGTAATTTTCATCCATCGTACCATTCGGATATTTCTTTGCATCATCATACATTTCGATGCAGTATCCGGCAGCAAATTCATACTCCTTTAACGCCGGAAGCCACTCTGAGAAAATTTTGGTATTTACATCCTGCAGTGCATTCGGCATTGCTCCTCTACATGGAAATACTGCCCAGGTAAACTCCGGGATTGTCCGGGTTACAAATCCTTCCGGGATTTCTTTTACCGGATTGTACAAATCAGCAATCAGATACTCAAACGTATCCTGTCCCATCTGCTCATCAATGTTAATTCCAAACATCCCGCATACATACTGCCCGTTTCCTTTGGCATAATGCTCTTGCCAGAATTCCGGAATTTTCTCCTTTGCATTCTCATATGCAAAAGTTTTTGTAACTCCAAGTACCGTAAATGCTTCTTTTTTTACAATTTTGTAATCCATGATATATCCGCCTTCCAGTGATAATTTGATTTTCAGCGGTGCAAATGTCTTTAACGTTCCTTCCTTCTTTTGCACCATGGATGGTGTTATGCCGTGAAATCTCGTAAATGCTTTTGTAAAGCTGTCCGGGGAATCATATCCATATTTTAAGGCTACATCTATCACTTTTTTCCCTGACGTGGCGAGCTCATTTCCTGCCAGAGAAAGCCGCCTGTTCCGAATGTACTCCGAAATGCTAAAGCCACACAACAGACTAAAGCCTTTTTGAAAATAAAAAGGTGAAAGATATACTTCCCTTGCAATGTCATCTGCCGTTATGTCCTCCGTGATATGTTCCTCAATATACCAAACCGCCTTACTAATTGCCTCCGTCCATTCCATCTGCATCACCTCCTGCTGTAATCAAAGTATAGCAAAATGTACGAATGCTCTCCCGACATTCCTTGCAATAAAATGTCCTTATTCTTCTGATGCGGATTCCGATGGTGTTCCAACAGCTTCCACAATTTCCGTGGCATTTATAATCTCGGGTCCTTCTGTTGAAACACTGGCATTTGCAGCGACTTCCTCAGGATCCTCATATTCCTTTTCTTCCTCATCGCCCCATAGGGTATCATATTTTTCCTTCTTCTGATTCTGGACCATTGCTCCGATATTCTTTGCCGCCTGATACAGTTCCGTGCTAAATTCCATCAGCTTCTTTTCATCAGACGCAGGCACGATTGCTCCCTTCATGATACGCCGTGCCACCTCCATCATTTTGCCTAAATCCTTTGCATATTCCTCAAGTGCATCCCCCTGCTGCTCAGCTACCGCCATGTTCCACCAGGCACAATGTTCTTCTGCTAATTTGCTTAGATAATCCTGATACTCTGTCTGCTTTTCATTTAATGCATTAATTGTTAATTCCAGAACCGCTGCTTCCTCACCGAATGTTTCCTTTTCCTCCGGTTTTGATTTCATCTGGTTTCTGACATCCTGCAGCTTCTGCGACAAAGTCGCTTTCTGCATCTGATATGCCTGCACCTGCGCTCTGTAAAGTTGCTGTGCTTCTCCGATTTTCATAATATTCACATCCTTGTATGATTTTTCAATACATCCTTGTATCTATAGTTATATCGGTTTGTTTTCATGAAAATCTAAGATTTCTTCCTAAAATTCCATTACCATCCGGTCATTTTATCGGCTATCTTTGTCATTTTTCTTTTCCGATGCTTCTGCACTTGCTTCAAGCATAACCTCTACTACATGATTTAGTTGCATTGCATTTTGAGAAGTAATAATAGAATGCCCCAATTCCTCTTCCAGTTCCCTACGAGCATTTCCTGCAATTCTTCCACCTTTCTTGGCAACTGATACATGCTGTTCAAACCTCTCTGGCTTAGAAGTATGCGAAATATCTTTAGTTGCTGTTTCAGCAAGCATATTCAGAACAAGTTCTGTAGTACTCATATTATCCCTGAGACTTTCCTTTTTCAGCCCTTTATGTGTCTTATACTGTCTAGTCGTCATGCCACTCCATGCTTTTGTAAGCTCATCTGTAAGAATTGCATATTCTTTACTAGCTGTTATTCCTCTGTCCTTCCACTCATCAGTTAATTCTTTTCTTGCACTTATTGCCTGCAAACGCTGATTAATCCACTCTCTTGTATATCCTTTCCGCTCATATGTTACAATTAACCGTTCTGCAATAAGCTCCGGATCCATAGTTTCTTCGATATGCTCTCTCCCAACTTGAGCCAACCATAATTTAAACGGCTCCGCTTTCTTAGATGGAATAGATTGAATAATACGGAATAATTGCTCAGTATTAGCTACATCTGTTTTATATCTTTTACCATCTTTCGGAGATTTTAATTTAAGTTGGTTACAATTTGTAACCAACTCGTTTCCCTCTTCTGCTAATCGATGTTTTGTTACCTTCCAATAATTACGAGCCGCATCATAATCTATTGAATCTGTAAGTATTCCAACTACATCAACAATTGCAAAATACCACTCCTCATTTTCTTCATCCCATGCAGTTCTAATTGCCTGATTTTCAAATAACTGTAACTGTTCAATATTAGCCTTCTCCATCTGTTTCCTCCTCATTGTTTATATATATTTGTATTCCATTTTTCAGTCCCTCTATACACGCATTGCGTACTAATATTCTAGTAAACAGAATGCGTATTGTCAAATAAAAAGTAGTCTTAAGTGTACCATCCGCATCTTGAAACCACCTTCATGACGGCAAGCATCCCTCCACAAACTACTGCTTTTGTGATTCAGGTTATACGATAAAAACTGCCTGCCCTGCT
>CAMEUH010000174.1 GCA_945938055.1 uncultured Eubacteriaceae bacterium
GTTCGGTACATTCCGGGCTGAAGACGAAGCCATAGCCGGTATCCACGCCGCTGGACTTTTGTTCAAACAAAGCAGATGTCCAGGATTCAATACCGGATTCTTCTGCCTCACGGTTTAAGACAAGACCATAAAGACGATTTACAAATGCCCTTATGGCTTCCAGTTCTTTTTCATCCGAAACATTTACCAGCCGTTTGTCTGATATCACATAATCCGAGCAATGATTCTGCCGGACAGTCATGATTCCTTCACTATCCACCACGGCTTTCTGCAACAGTTCAAGAATTCCCTTCTCTGCATTGTAGTAGTAATAGTACAAATCTTTTCCAGACCATTCCAGACCCACGTTAATTTTAATTTCCGCTTCGCCCGGCAGTTCACCGGAATAATTGTAACTGATGTAGGAAACCATGTCATCCCGGTTAATCAGCTGATGAACATTTTCCCCCACCTTGTCATAATCCTTTTCCACTTTTGAACCCATGTCGAATGACAGGAGGCCTTCTACCGCCTTCATCGTTCCCTTTGCAAAGGTTATGGTAATTTCCAGATTACTCTTAAAAATAACGTTGCTATTCTGATTTGTGGTGATAATTTCATTTAACTTCTCATTCGATATCTCCGTATTTTCTCCGGAAGGCTCAATAATGCAGTCTTCCGCTTCCGGAAGTTTTTTATAGTAAAAATCAACGTATGTAATATCTTCCGTAAGCGTTCCCTTCTGGGTTATATAACCCTCCTCCGAAGCAGGCTCATATCCTTCTATTTCCGGTTGTTTGGATGTGTAACTGCTACCACTTTGTTTAAAGTTATATATCGTATTCGCAATTTGGGTATTTCCGTTTTCATCAAAAAATCTTTCCGCATAAGCCCACATGTTATTCAGATTATCATAATTCTTTAGCTCTTCTAAATCCGGAATCTGCGTTTCATCCAGACGTGCACTTAAAAGATACTTTAATGTTCCGATTGGCGAGATATCGCTAATCGGATTTCCATCCACTCGTAATAAAGTCACATAAATCAATTTTTCCAGAACATCAAGATTCTGAATTTTATTATTGGATAAATATAGCCTTTGTATACCAACACTTCCTGCCAATGGACTGATATCCATGATTTTGTTATCAGACAGATTTAATACTTTACAATAATGATAACTATCAACAATTTCTGACATTGATTCAATACTACTGATTGAATTATGATCAAGATATAACTCCACCACCGCTAAATTCTTTAACGGAGTCGTATCGCTAATATTATTATAGGACAGTCTTATTACTGCCACAGGAATTGCCCTGTTGGATAACGGTGTAATATTACTGATATTATTATGATCCAAGTATAAATAATCGATCATATATGGTCCTTTTTCCAACGGGGTAAGGTCACTGATATTATTTCCCCTCAAATCTAGTTTTTCTACGATTCCTCTAAGATAAACCAATCCCGTTAAATCCGTAATTCCTTTATTACTCGCATTAACATTTCTAATTTGACTGACTTCTTCTGATGTCAGAACTCCATCCTGATTTGCATCTCCAGCTTCCAGAAGCACCTGATAAAGATTCGGATCCGGTATACCGGTTTCATCATTCTTAATAATTTCATCCGGAAAAATTTCGGAATCCATCCAGATTCGTCCGGTCGCTACCATTTCATCCCGGAACGGGTGTTTCTTTCCTACCGTATAGTTAATCAGTTCTTCTGGCAACGCTTCTATCACCTGTTCTCTGGTTAATGGATTTCCATACGATATTGCAATCTTTCTAATATGACTTACCGTTCCAACATGGTAATCCAACTCAAAGGTATCCTGTGTTGCAATTGCATACTCCTGAAGACGCTTCCATAATGAACTTCCTTTAAGCGGACTTAAATCTGATATATTATTAAATCGAATATCCAATTCTTTAATTTGGTTGAGACTGCAAAGCGGAGTAATATCATAAATCCGGTTATTCGATATATTGAGTCCTTCTAACGCCATTCCATCTAACGGGGTGGCATCCTCAATCTGATTGTAACTAATATCCAGCTTTTTTACCTCTATCTCCTTAATCAGGCTGATATCGGTAATCTGATTATTTCTCAGATTCAGGCTTTCCAGAGTCATCCCTTTTAAAGGACTGAAATCTGTAATCTGATTATTTGATAAATTTAACTCCTTCAGACTTGTAAAATACTGAATTCCCTGTATACTTTCAATACTTTTATAAGTCAAAGTTAATGAAGTTACATTTTCTACTTCATCCGTTGTTAATACTTTATTCTGATTTGCATCATAAATTGCCAAGACGGCATTATAAAAATTCACATCCGGAATACCGGTTTCATTATTTACTATTTTTTTATTGACTGCAGTGCCTGTTCCTAATTTTTCTATCAATTCGCCGGTTTCCATGTCATACCACAAAACTCTCGAATCAATATTGCTTAGATCAATTTCTACTGCACTATCATTGCAGATTTTTGTCAATCCATAACAACTTAAAAATGCAGACGTTCCTATGCTCGTCACGTTTTCCGGAATTGTAATACTGTTTAAACTCTTGCATCCATAAAATGCACTACTGCCTATGCTAATAATTCCTTTTGGTAGTGTAATTTCACTTAATGAACTGCACAAATTAAATGTGTTATCACCAATACTAGTTACTCCTTCCGGCAACGTAATACCGTTCAAACTCTTGCATCCACTAAATGCACCACTGCCTATGTCTGTTATTTTTTCCGGTAGCGTAATTTTGCTTAAATTACTGCATTCCTCAAATGCATGATCGCCCAGACTGGTTACTTCTTCCGGGAGCGTGATACTCGTTAAATTATTACATCCACTAAATGCACCACTGCCTATGCTAATGACACTTTTCGCAATATTGGCATCCTCTTTTCTGGCCGGAAAAACCATCAGACATGTCATATCTTTATTATAAAGCACACCATCTAAGGTAGTATAATTTTCATTATCAGCATCTACGATTATCTCTTCTAATAATTTGCATGCATGAAATGCATTATCGCCAATATACGTAACTTTATCCGATATTGAAATACTATTCAAACTACTACAACCTGAAAACGCAGAGTCTCCTATGCTCGTCACACTTTCCGGAATTGTGATGCTGCTTAAGTTGCTACATCTTGAAAATGCAGAGTTTCCTATGCTCGGCACACCTTCCGGAATTGTGATGCTGCTTAAGCTGCTACATCCTGTAAATGCATAGTTTCCTATGCTCGTCACTCCTTCCGGAATTGTGATGCTGCTTAAATTGCTACATTCTGAAAACGCATAGTCCCCTATACTCGTCACTTTTTTCGGGATAGTGATACTCCTTAAACCGCTACATCCTGAAAACGCATAGTTTTCTATGTTCGTCATGCCTTCCGGAATTGTGATGCTGCTTAAGCTGCTACATCCTGTAAACGCCCATGCTTTTATATTCGTCGCACTTCCAAGAATTGTGATGCTGCTTAAGTTACTGCATCCTGAAAATGTCCAATTTCCTATGCTCGTCACATTTGCCGGAATTGTGATGCTGGTTAGACTGCTGCAATATGCAAACGCAGAGGATCCTATACTTGTCACGCTTTCCGGAATTGTAATGCTGCTTAAACTGCTACATCTTGAAAACGCCGTTATTCCTATGCTTGTCACACTTTCTGGAATTGTGATGCTGGTTAAACTGCTGCATCCTGAAAACGCCGCATATCCTATTTCAACAACCGAATATTCATCAATCACAGCCGGAATATATACATTTTCATCATTGCCTGTATATTGGGTTATCTTACAGCTTTTATTTTCTTCACTTACGACCTCGTATGTAAAATCTTCCGGATTTGATACATTAGCTTCGTTCTCATTTCCCTCTTGCATCACAGACCGGGATTCATTTCCTAATGTTCCCTCTGTAGCGGCCAGAAGATTAATGGGGCAGCACATAATAAGCATTGCAACGATTACTCCAGCCAGTCTGCTAATTTTTATCTTCATCTTATTCACCTTGCCTTTATTATTTTGATTTACAATTAATTACTATCTTTCACCCAGTCCAAAACTCACCAGAATCTCCTCAAACTCCAGCGAATTTGCAAACCCTTCCAGAACCTTCTCACGGTCCTCCTCACCGGACTGAAGTACACCTACCCATCCGGCAAGTCCAACTTCATCTGCTTCTCTTCCCATGAACGTTCGGTAAAGAACTTTAACGTATTCCTCATCATTTAAGTTCTTTCCTGTAAATTCCTCGGAGAAGATGAAGCTCTTAGCTACGGATGTCGGGGTATCTTCCTGTGTTACGATGACACGGCACCAGTCTTCCAGACCAACCGGGTCATACTCACGTCCGAGTGCCTTCGTGTAACAGCGTGCGACAAATGCAGTCACGTCTGAGTTCTGGTTGCAGTAATGGGAAAGTGCCTCTTCAAATGCTGCCACGCTGTCAATGGTTCCCACCGCAATTCCATATTCCTCACAGATTCCTTCAAATTCCTGTGACATGATGAAGCCTTCCAGAACCTTTTCCCGCTCCACACCGGATTCCAGCTGGGATACCCAGGCTGATTTTCCGCCTTCATCCGATGGACGGTTCATGAAGGTGTTGTAGAGCATTTCTACGAAATCTCCATTGGACAGGTTCCGTTCGGTACATTCCGGGCTGAAGACGAAGCCATAGCCGGTATCAACACCGCTTGATTCCTGAGTTGTCAATGCGTTGACCCATGAAGAAATACCATTTTCATCTGCTTCACGTGTTAAAACCAGATCATAAAGACGTTTGACAAAGTTCCTTGTCGGTGTGCTTACTTCAATCTTAACCGGCACATAACTATTCGTTGTTGTTCCGTTTCCAAGGTTGCCATCATAATTTGTCCCCCATGTATATAATTCGCCATCATTTGTTACTATGACACATGATTTTCCATTTGCATCTACCCATTTAACATCTTCCATAAAAACCTTTGGATATGTTAACTCTTCCTGTATATTAAATTCTTCTTCACTAAATATATACCACCAGCATGAAAATCCCCATTTATATAATTTTTTATCATTTGTAATGGCAAAACTGTACGATGATTGACTGTTATTCACCATTTCAACATTATCCATAACTTTCATAGGATTTGGTCCGCCATTGTAATTCCATTGTCTGTTATAAGTAATTGAAAGCTTGCCGCCAAGTCCCAAAACGCCGCCTGTTTTTGTATTTCCCCATGAATACAATTTTCCATCTGTTGTAACTGCAAAACATACATACCAGGTTGGATCAACCGGATATATTAAATCTGTAACCGTCGCTGATTTTACATTTTCCAGGACTTTTACCGGAGTAAAGCTTTCTGATATTTCCCACTCATATTCAATTCCCCATTGTTTTGCATTTTCCGCCTTGGTCTTTGCATCCTGTCCATCGCAGGTTCCCCAGATATACAAATCATTACTCTTGGTAATTGCCATTGTATGATGACTGGAAACTGATACCGATTCAACATTCTCCATGATTTTAACAGGATTCATTTCCGTGTCTTTTTTTCCTGTTCCCAATTGTCCAAATCCATTAAACCCGCACATATATAACACTCCATCATTGGTAACTGCAGCC
>CAMEUH010000175.1 GCA_945938055.1 uncultured Eubacteriaceae bacterium
GGAGCTTCCTGCATTGTTGTAAAACCAGACGGGCAGACCAAGAATTATCCCATGGAAGAAGTGGATGAAGCAGGCTACTTTGCCGTTCTGATTCCGGGACGAAAAAAAATAAAATATACCCTGTTTATTACCTTTCCGGACGGACAAAGCAAGGAAATCCGCGACCCGTATTCCTATGATTATCCGGTAAGCCGGAAGGCATTAAAAGAATTTGAACTTGGAATTAATTACCGTGTTTATGACCTTCTGGGTGCACACGTGACCGAAGTGGACGGCGTCCTTGGAACACATTTTGCCGTATGGGCACCAAATGCAGTCCGTGTCAGTGTGGTGGGTGATTTTAACAACTGGGATGGCCGTGTGAATCCAATGCGCAAGGATTATGAAAGCGGCGTTTTCGATTTATTTATCCCTGGTATCTGGACCGGTGCTCTTTATAAATACGAAATCAAGTTTAAAGGCGGCATGGTTGGATTAAAGTCTGACCCATATGCATTCGAGGCCGAACTGCGTCCGAATACGGCATCCGTGGTTTATGACATTTCTGAATTTAAGTGGAATGATGCAGAATGGCTGAAAGCACGGGATAAGACAGATGCGCTCCGCTCTCCAATTTCCATTTATGAGATGCATCTTGGTTCCTTTAAAAAACCGGATGACGGAAGAGAGTTTTACAATTACCGCGAACTTGCACCAATGGTAATTGACTATGTAAAAGAAATGAATTATACCCATGTGGAGCTGATGCCGATTACCGAATATCCTTTTGATGCTTCCTGGGGATATCAGGTGACAGGCTACTACGCACCAACCAGTCGTTACGGCACTCCGCTGGATTTTAAGTATTTTATCAATGAACTGCATAAGGCAGGAATCGGCGTGATTTTAGACTGGGTTCCGGCACATTTTCCAAGAGACACCTTTGGTCTTTCGAATTTTGACGGCACCTGTCTGTATGAACACTTCGACCCACGGCAGGGAGCGCATCCTGACTGGGGAACACTGATTTACAATTACGGAAGGCCTCAGGTCAAAAACTTCCTCATCGGAAGTGCCTTGTTCTGGGCAGAAGAATACCATGTGGACGGAATCCGCTCTGATGCGGTCGCATCCATGCTTTATCTGGATTACGGAAAACAAAATGGTGAATGGATTCCGAACATGTATGGCGGCAAGGAAAATCTGGAAGCCATTGAATTTTTAAAGCACATGAACTCCATTTTCAAGAAACGCGGACTCAGTACCCTGCTGATCGCAGAGGAATCTACCGCATGGCCGAAGGTTACCGGTGATGTCGAAAATGACTCCCTGGGCTTTGACCTTAAATGGAACATGGGCTGGATGAATGATTTTACCCATTTCATGCGTCAAGACCCTCTATTCCGAAAAGGTGTCTATGGAGAACTGACCTTCAGCATGATTTATAATTACAGCGAAAACTTTATTCTGGTCTTCTCCCACGACGAAGTCGTTCATGGAAAGGCATCCATGATTTATAAGATGCCGGGAGAAACCATGGAAGAAAAATTTGCCAATCTGCGTGCTGCCTATGGCTTTATGTTTACCCACCCTGGAAAGAAGCTTCTTTTCATGGGACAGGATTTCGGGCAGACCAGTGAATGGGCTGAAGACAAGGAAGTTGACTGGAATCTTCTGACCTTTGAAGGCCATAAGAAAATGCAGACCTATGTAAAGGACTTAAATGCTCTTTACCGTAGTGAGCCCGCACTTTACGAATCCGACTATGATACCTCCGGTTTCCAATGGATTAACTGCATTTCCGCAGATGAAACCATCGTGGTATTTGAGCGAATTGCATCAAACGGCGACAAACTTGTAGTCGTTGCCAACTTTACCCCGGTAAAACGTGCCAATTACAAGATTGGCGTTCCGGATGCCGGAAAATATAAAGAAATCTTTAACAGTGACAGCACCCTTTACGGCGGTGATGATTTTACCAATCCTCGTCTTAAGGTTTCCAGAAAAGACGAATGTGACGGTTTTGAGGACTCCATCCGCATCAAGGTTCCGCCAATGGGCATTGCCATTTTCCGGTTCATTCCGGTAGCCGAAGCAAAGGTTGTGGACAATGAAACTGCCAAAAAGAATATCGCTGAAAAAAATAAAAAAAATAAATCGAAGGAGAAATAGCCCATGTTACCTTTACTTTCCATGACACTTGCCGAAGCAGAAGCCAATACCAGTATTATTATCAGTAAGCTTCTCTCCATTTCCCTGGAACTGGCAAAAAAGCTGATTATCGTCCTGTTAATCTGGCTGATTGGCAAGAAGCTGATTAAAGTTTTACTCAATATCCTTTCACGTACCTTTACCCGTACCGGAATGGACTTAAGCCTTTCTAAATTTTTGATGTCCCTGAGCAAATTTACCCTGTACGCAGTACTGGCAGTTACCATTATTGGTTCTCTTGGCATTGAAACGACCTCTCTGATTACCTTAATCGGCTCCCTGGGACTGACCGTTGGTCTTTCTCTGCAGGGTTCATTGTCTAATTTTGCCGGCGGAGTGCTGATTTTACTTTTTAAACCATTTAAGGTCGGCGATTATATCGTGGCATGCGGTTCTGAAGGAACTGTTCAGGTCATTGACCTTCTTTATACCAAGTTATACACCGTGGACAATAAGATGATTACCATTCCAAACGGAACCCTTGCCAACAGTAACATTACCAATGTCGCTGCACAGCCGGAACGCCGTGTGGATGTATCCATTGACGTAAGTTATGACACCAGCCTGGATGAGGCCAAAAAGGTGCTCGATTCGGTAATCCGTTCTACTCCACAGGTTCTTAAGGACCGCGATATCACCATCTTTGTGGATGAGCTTGGAGCAAGCGGCATTACCATCGGTACACGCTGCTGGGTGAAAAGTGAAGACTACTGGACTGTACTTTGGGACTTACGTGAACGCTTTAAAAATGCCATGGATGAACATCATATTTCCATTCCATATCCTCAGATGGATGTCCATGTAAAAGAATAATATGTTAAGGAGATTTCCATGTATCAATGTCGTTCCTGCGGCGGACGTCTTCGGTTTGACATTCCGTCCCAGCAGTTAAAATGTGAATACTGTGGTACACTCTACGACCCATACTCTGTCGAGGATGGTCCTGCTGCCACAGAACAGAGTTTTTATGATGTGACTGTATTTTCCTGCCCCCAGTGCGGAGGAGAAATATACAGTACTGATGTGACCGCAGCCGGATTTTGCAGTTTCTGCGGTGCCTCAACCATTTTAAACCGCCGTCTGTCCAAAGAACAGCGACCGGTAGAAGTTATTCCATTTTCCCAGACAAAGGAAGATTGCAAGAAGGCTTATTCCGATGCATTAAAACACGCTTTCTTTGCACCAAAGGAATTAAAGGATGAAACCTATATTGACGGTTTTCGTGGAATATACATGCCTTACTGGGTTTATCACTTTACCCAGAAGGGACCTGTTTCTATTCCTGCATCCGTCAGTTACCGCAGGGGCGATTACATCATTACCGACCATTACCGTCTGACCGGCAATCTGGATGCCAGCTATGACGGGCTTTCTTATGATGCATCCTCCTCCTTTGCAGATAATATCAGCGAACGGATTGCCCCGTATAACATTTTTGAAAGTAAGCCATTCACGCCATCCTATCTGAGTGGCTTCTATGCAGATTTATCCGATGTTCCTCCTTATGTTTATTCTAAGACACTAAAGGAAACCACCCAGAAAGAAAGTTTTGAGAAAATCTGCTCTTCCCGGGAGTTTGGAAAGTATACCATTAATTCCACCAGATCCTGTCTCAATGACATCAGCCAGCAGGAATCCGTGAAATTGACCATGTTTCCGGTATGGTTTCTTTCCTATCGTAAAAAGGACCGAATTGCCTATGCAACAGTGAACGGACAGACCGGAAAGGTTGTTCTTGACATTCCGGTGGATCTTTTCAAGTTCTCGCTGGGCTCTTTTTTCCTTGCTATGATAATTTTTGTCCTGCTGAACCTGTTTTTTACGCCGAAACCAATGGTTACCCTGCTAATTAGTTCTGTAATTGCAATCATAACGACTATTTTCTACTTTATTGAAATGAAAAATATTAGAAAACGTGAAACCCTTGAAGACGATAAAGGTGCACAGATACACCGACGTTTTCGTTCTTCCTCAACCCATACCAGCCAGTTACCTGCCATCCTCAGTATTCTTTCCGTGATTGGTGCCATTGCAGTATTCATCATAAATCCAGTCTCGGACTTATACTATTATGGAGCCTGTGTCTGTTTACTGGTAATTGAATTTTTCCTGCTGCTGGAGCTGGTTGGAAAATATAACATTCTGTCGACCAGACCATTGCCGCAGTTTAACCACAAGGGAGGTGATGACCGTGCATAAATCATTATGTCATGAGAAAATCTGCCAGCTGATTTTACTGGGATTCCTCGCAGGAATCTTCTTAATCTGCCTGCTATTACCACTCCCAGTCAAGGCAGAAGAAACTTCTGTCTATGAAGTTCTCATTGAGGATGATGCACAGCTTCTGAGTGCTTCAGAGGAAAAAGATTTGCGTGCCATTATGACAGAGCTTTCTGTCTATGGAAATGTAGCTTTTAAATCCATTCAGCATAATCCAGGTTCCACCTCCAGCTACATCAGCAACTATTATTACAATACCTTTGGCTCACAGAGCGGAACCGTTTTCTTAATCGACATGGATAACCGGTATCTTTGGATTTACAGTGATGGTGCCATGTATGAGGTCATCACGGACAGTTATGCCGATACCATAACCGACAACGTATACCGTTATGCCTCCAGCGGCGATTATTACAAGTGCGCAAGCGAAGTCTTCCGGCAGGAGCTGTCTCGCCTTAAGGGTCAGCAGATTTCCCAGCCGATGAAGTATATTTGTAACGGACTACTTGCCGTTACACTGGCTTTGCTCTTAAATTACTTTATTGTGCTCTTTCTGTCCCGCTCCAGAAAGCCTTCCCGTGATGAACTTATGGCTAATATTAAAAACTACTGCCTGTTTGACGGTGCCCGTGCAAATTTTGTAAACCAGACCAGAAAATATTCTCCGCAAAGCTCCGGAAGCAGCGGGGGACATTCCGGCGGTGGCGGCGGCCATCATTCCGGTGGCGGCGGTGGACATCGTTTCTAAGAAAAACACAAAACTGGTCTTTACCCTTTTTAAATGAAAAAGAACCAGCATCCGCCGCTGTAACCGGATACTGGTTCTCTCTCTTTAATATTCTTCTCGTTCTGCATCTTCTTTCGTTCGGTGTACCGTTCCCCGAGGATGCTTTGGAGGTGCATATACCGTGGAAATTTTTAGGGAATTTCTGCCAACATTCAGAACATTATGCCAGGTTCCTGCCGGCACAAACACCACATCTCCCCTGCACAGATTCTGTTGATAATCTGCCTGTTCCCTGCATTTTCCCATAAATACCACTGCATTTCCCTGTTCGATTCTGATAATCTGGTCTGTATCTTCATGGATTTCTAAGCCAATTTCTCCACATGGTGGAATGCTCATAAGAGTCATCTGCATATGACATCCTGTCCAGACTGCCGTACGGAAATTCTGATTTTGAACTGCCAT
>CAMEUH010000176.1 GCA_945938055.1 uncultured Eubacteriaceae bacterium
ACGTGAAATGGACAAGCTGAATGCAATGTGGGCATCCGGAAATGCACCATGGAAAGTTTGGGAATAAGAGTTAACGAAACGGGGTAGCAGACATGTTTGAAAATATGACAGAAAATCAGGCGCGGGAAAAAATTCTGGAAAGTGTGAAAGAATATTGTGAAACCTTTCACATGGGAAAGAAAGAATTTAAAGAAGGAGACCGCATCCCTTATGCCTCCAGGGTTTATGACAGCAGGGAAATGGAAAATCTGGTAGATAGTGCGCTGGAATTCTGGCTGACATCGGGAAGATACACGGAACAGTTTGAGAAGGAATTTTCACAATATCTGGGTGTAAAATACTGTTCGCTGGTTAATTCGGGTTCTTCTGCCAATCTTCTTGCATTTATGGCACTGACATCACCTCTTTTAGGGGAACGGAAAATCAATCGTGGGGATGAAGTCATAACGGTTGCGGCGGGATTTCCCACAACGGTAACGCCAATGATACAATATGGTGCTGTTCCGGTTTTTGTGGATATTGAAATTCCGGGTTATAATATTGATGTTTCCTTGCTGGAAAGTGCATATTCGGAAAAAACGAAGGCAGTCATGATTGCGCATACACTGGGAAATCCATTTCATTTAAAAGAAGTAAAGGAATTCTGCGACAGGCATCATCTTTGGCTGGTGGAAGATAACTGTGATGCATTGGGCAGTATTTATAATCTGGATGGAGTGGAAAAACTTACCGGAACCATTGGAGATATCGGAACTTCCAGCTTTTATCCACCACATCACATGACGATGGGGGAGGGCGGTGCCGTATATACGGACAATCCGCTCTTAAACAGGATTATTCGTTCTTTCCGTGACTGGGGAAGAGACTGCATGTGCCCTTCCGGACGGGATAATCTATGTGGACACCGCTTTGACAGGCAGTATGGAGAACTGCCGTTAGGCTATGACCACAAGTATGTTTATTCACATTTTGGCTATAATCTGAAAGCAACAGACATGCAGGCGGCTATTGGATGTGCACAGCTTGAAAAATTTCCGGGTTTTGTAAAACGCCGTATTCACAATTTTGAACGATTGAAAGAGGCGCTAAAGCCGGTTTGTGACAGACTGATTCTTCCAGAGGCAGAGGAACATTCCAAACCAAGCTGGTTTGGGTTTATTGTTACCTGCAGGAAGGGAATTGAGCGGAATAAAGTTGTTCCATATGTTGAAAGTAAGGGCATTCAGACGAGAATGTTATTTGCGGGCAATCTTACGAAGCACCCGTGTTTTGATGAAATGCGTGAAAAAGGAACCGGATACAGGGTTGTCGGAGAACTTGCCAATACGGATTATGTCATGAACCAGTCTTTCTGGGTAGGGGTTTATCCGGGAATGACGGATGAAATGATAGACTATATGGCAAAAACGATTATTGAGGCAGTAAATCTCTAAAGGATTAGAAGAAAGCGGAAGGAGAATCGCATGAAGGTCAGGGTTGTGGATTATATAGCGAATGAGTTGGTGGCACGAGGAATCAGCCATGTATTTTCTGTTACCGGCGGAGGTGCCATGCACTTAAATGATGGGCTTGGACATAAGGAAGGACTTCGGTGTATCTACAATCATCATGAGCAGGCTTGTGCCATTGCGGCAGAAAGTTATGCGAGGATTCATAATAAGATGGCAGTAGTCTGTGTAACAACAGGACCGGGAGGAACCAATGCGATTACCGGTGTACTTGGAGGCTGGCTGGATTCCATTCCGATGCTGATTCTTTCGGGCCAGGTAAGGTATGATACCACGGCAAGAAGTACGGGACTTGGTATCCGTGCTTTTGGTGACCAGGAATTTGATATTACAAAAGCAGTCGGATGCATGACGAAATATTCTGAGATGGTTGTAGAACCATCGAAGATTCGGTATTGTCTGGAAAAAGCATTATATCTTGCACAGAGCGGAAGACCGGGACCATGCTGGCTGGATATTCCGCTGAATGTACAAGGTGCATACATTGAGACGGAAGAACTGGAAGGGTATGATGGAACAGAGCATCAGGCAGAAGATGAAAAAATGATTCCGCCAAAGGTAACGGATGAGCTGGCAGCTCAGATTATTGACAGGATTAAGGATGCCAAAAGACCGGTGCTGAATGCAGGAAATGGTATCCGGATTGCAGGAGCCGGTGATTTGCTGTTGCGTGTTGCAGATAAATTAAACATTCCGGTAGTGACGGGATGGAACAGTATCGATTTGATATATGATGAACATCCGTTATATGCAGGACGTGCGGGAATCATGGGGGACCGGCCGGGGAACTGGGCGGTGCAGAATAGCGATCTGGTGCTTTCGGTAGGAAGCCGTCTCAGTATCCGTCAGGTAGGGTATTCTTATCAGACATGGGCAAAGAACGCTTATACAATTGTAGAGGATATCGACAGGGAAGAATTAAAGAAGCCAAGCCTTCATGTGGATTTGCCGGTCTGGGCGGATGCTGCAGATTTTCTTCTGGCGCTGGAACGAAATCTGCCGGAAGAGGGACTTACCGGAAGGAAAGAGTGGATTGCCTGTTGCAGACAGTGGAGAAAGGATTATCCGGTGGTACTGCCAAGGCATCTGGCTGAAGCAAAGCCTGCGAACGTATATGCTTTTATCCATAACCTGAGTAAAAGGCTTCCGGAAGGCAGAATTACCGTTGTTGGAAATGGTTCTGCCTGTGTGGTTGGAAGCCAGGCATATGTCATAAAAAGAAATCAGCGGTTTATCATTAATTCTGCAGTAGCATCCATGGGATATGACCTTCCTGCGGCAATTGGAGCATGCTTTGCAGAGAATTGTGAAGAGGTGGTATGTGTGACAGGAGATGGAAGCATTCAGATGAATCTTCAGGAGCTGCAGACCATCATTCATCACAGACTTCCAATAAAACTTTTTGTCATTAATAATGGCGGATATCACTCCATACGCCAGACACAGAAGAACTTCTTTGGTGAACCGCTTGTGGGAATCGGAGAAGACAGCCGGGATTTAAGCTTTCCTTCCATGGAAAAGCTGGCGGCGGCATATGGATATCCATATAAGAAAATTGAAGATAACAGTCAATATGATATAATAGATGAAACACTAAATATAGAGGAACCGTGTATCTGCGAGGTGTTTGTGGATACGGAACAAAAGTTTGAACCAAAGTCAGCAACGAAGAGACTTGGGGACGGAACACTGGTATCTTCTCCACTTGAAGACCTGGCACCATTTCTTCCGGAAGAGGAGCTGGAGCAGATTATGAAGGTTTCAAGTGAGGAATAGCATAAGGAAGAATCGAGGAAACGATGACAGACTGGACATTTTTTAAAGGGAAAAAAATCTTAATAACAGGGCATACAGGATTTAAGGGGAGCTGGATGTGCAGACTGCTTGCACAGGCAGGAGCTGAAATTACCGGTTATGCATTAAAACCGCCGACTGTTCCGAACATGTATGAGTTATGTCATGTAGAGCAGGATATTCATTCGGTGGAAGGGGATATCCGTGACCTTCAGAGACTGCAGTCTGTATTTGACCAGGTAAAGCCCGAGCTGGTTGTTCACATGGCAGCCCAGCCGATTGTCCGGGAGAGCTATCAGAATCCGGTATATACTTATGAAGTGAATGTGATGGGAACTGTTAATGTTCTGGAGTGTATTCGTCAGTGTGATACCGTCAGATCCTTTGTAAATGTTACGACAGATAAGGTATACCGGAATAAGGAGTGGGAGTGGGGATACCGTGAAAATGAAGAATTAAACGGATTTGACCCGTATTCCAATTCCAAGTCCTGCTCGGAACTTGTGACAGAAAGTTACCGGAATTCATTTTTTGGAGGAGAGGGAAGAAACCTTGCGATTTCAACTGCCAGGGCAGGCAATGTCATTGGCGGAGGAGATTTTGCCGTGGACAGGATTATTCCGGATATGGTACGGGCTGCAGAAAATGAAAGGGCGGTTCTTGTACGAAATCCCCATTCTGTCCGTCCGTATCAGCATGTTTTAGAGCCGGTGGCAGCATATCTTATGATTTTAAAGGAACAGTATGAAAAACAGAAACTTTCCGGAAACTATAATGTGGGACCGGATGAGGCAGACTGTCTGGAAACGGGAAAACTGGCAGACATGTTTTGCGAAAAGTGGAAAAAATATTATGGAAAAGCGTTAAGCTGGTATACATTAAATACCGGTTCACTGGACAGAGAGCCGCATGAGGCTAATTATCTCCGGCTGGATTGCTCGCGCCTCAAAAAGACTTTTGGATGGCATCCATGCTGGAACGCAGAAGAAGCTGTGAATAAGACGGCGGAGTGGTATGCAGTTTATGCGGCGGGAGAGAATGTAAGACAATGTACTGATAAGCAGATAGAAGAGTTTTTGAAGCAATGAAAGAGGCTTAAAATGGCAGAAAGAGTTGTAATTACCGGACCTACGGGAGCAATTGGAATGGCACTGATTTACAAATGTCTTGAAGAAGGTTGTGAAGTGCTGGCAATTTGTCATCCCGGTTCGGCAAGAAATCAATATATCCCACAAAATCCTAAGGTTACCATTATTGAGGCAGACATGGATGATTATAGGAAACTTGACCTTTTCAAGGATAGAGACTATAATATATTTTATCATTTGGCTTGGAATGGGACGTTTGGAGCAGAACGGAATAATATGCTGATGCAGATAAAGAATATTGAGAATTCTCTGCATTCCGTAAAGCTTGCGGCATATCTGGGCTGTGAGACGTATATTGGTGTGGGTTCACAGGCTGAGTATGGACGTACAGAGGGAATGCTGAAGGAAGATACCCCGACTTTCCCGGAAACAGGATATGGGATTGCAAAGCTTTGCGCTTGCAGGACGACCCGGGAGGTCAGTCAGTCTCTTGGAATGAGACATGTCTGGGTGAGGGTTCTCAGTGTGTACGGACCATATGACCGTGGCGAAACCATGATTAGTAGTGCGCTTACACGCATGATGGCCAATGAGGAGACTGCGTTTACACCGGGAGAGCAGCTGTGGGATTATCTGTATAGTGAAGATGCGGCGGATGCGTTATTTCAGATTGGAAGACATCCCGTTTCAGGAAAGACGTATTGTCTTGGAAGCGGACATGCCCAAAAGCTTAAGGAGTATATCCATCAGATGCAGGAAGAAACCGGCTGCAGGGCAGAGGTAAAGCTTGGCGCAATGGAATATGCGCCTAATCAGGTTATGCATTTATGCGCAGATATTTCGGAGCTGACAAAGGATACGGGCTTTGTACCGCAGACGGATTTCAGAACCGGAATACGGAAAACAATAGAATGGAAGAAGCAGCATGAAAAAAATTAGTATTGTAATACCATGCTATAATGAAGTGGAAAATGTGGAGCTGATGGCATTTGCAGTAACAAATGTCCTGCAGGAGGCTCTTTCCCAATATGATTACGAGATTTTATTTATTGATAACTGTTCCACGGATGGTACGCGGGAGCGCTTAGAAGCGCTCTGTGCAAGAGATAAAAAAGTTAAGGCCATCCTGAATGTAACGAATTTCGGACAGTTTAATTCACCGTTTTATGCCATGTGCCAGTCCACGGGAGATTGTACC
>CAMEUH010000177.1 GCA_945938055.1 uncultured Eubacteriaceae bacterium
TCCTATGCCAACAAGTGTATGGAGCTTTTTAAACCAGAATTTCAGTTAAAAGATCAAACCCTTACCATTCACATCAGTCTGGGTATCTCCGTTTTCCCGGACGACACCAGTAACATGACAAAGCTTTTGGAATATGCCGATCAGGCCATGTATACGGTCAAGAAAAATGGAAAGAATTCCTATGCACGATACAGCAATATAAAATAACGCATAAATATCAGAAAGGTTCCCTCACGATTTTCCAATTCGTTTCAGGGAACCTTTTCTTTTTCTCTTTCACTCTATCCTTGGAACTTCCATACTTCTGTTTGTTCCGTAATACCAAGACTTCTCAAATGCTGGCTCAGTTCCTGTAATGCTTCCTGAAATCTTGCGCATGATCCTAGTGCAGCATCAAATTCTTTCATTGCCTCCTGAATATCCGATGCCTCCTTTGCAAGAAAACATGCAACCGCATGTTTGTGAAGTTCCTCATGGACATCAAATGCCTCCTGAAAGACTTTTGTGTCCCGGATTTGTGGATCTGTCATGCCGGCACACCACAAACCGAATTTACAGCGGTCTGGATTGTTCAGCTGGGTAATTCGCAAATTCTCATACTCAATTGCATTTAAATACAATCTCCAGGTTAAAGTCAGATGATCCACATAAAATACACTCAGCCGATCCAGCATAGACGGCCGGCTGTTATGACGAAACATATCATTTCTCGCATTATCAATATCCCTTGATATTCGATATAGCTGGGAACCAACGCCGAAACAATACTTTGATAATTTCCCGTAATTATCCGTCAGATATTGCAATCCAATGGTAAATTCCTTAAATGCATCCGTTCTCTGATTGTCGTCTGCACAGATTTCTCCAACATTCCTGCGAATTATTTTAATCTGTTCCCCGATATCCTGAACTCTTTCCATGAGTTCCTGTGAAATCGTTAATGCCTGTTTTTCCTGCTTTCTGGAATTCTCGCAGACATTTATTAATTCCTGCTTACTCACGGTCTTTTTCCCCAAAGTCTCGTCCAGCTCTTGAATAGAATCCTCTAATATCTTCCCGCCTTTCATCATTTTTTTTGAGAAAGGCATCAGGGTATTATCCACCTGTTTTGACATTGCCAGTGCCTCTATCAGCTGTGTCCCATTCTGCTGAAGCTGCAGACTCAGATATTCATTGGCTTCACGCATATTTTCAACAGGTTCCTTTTGGGAATTAATCTGGGTAAGCATATCTTTCACCCGGCTATTATCCGCAATTCGAATCATGGCATCATTCATTCGCATCAGAAAATGATTATTATATTCCATAATGCTGTCTAACATTCCGTTATATGTATCTGCCACTTCTGCATCTTCAAAAACCGAAGGATCAATCCCATTAAAGTTTCTGTTTTTTAATTGATTCATCGCATATATCAGACGTTCCATATCATTATTGCCTTCTGGCACATATGTTTCCTTTTCCTGCATTTAACCACCCCTTTTTTGCTCTCTTCCGTTCCAAATCTACTCTGCTTCTACCTCGGCCATCCCTTGATAATCTCTTCGCAGGTATCCACATCAATATTTGCGATTGCTTCCTTAAGCTTTGCAAATGGTTCTTTCCACTGCTTTGGATACCGGTATGCACTCATATCCTCCCCGACACTTTCCATTCCATCCATATCAAGTTCTTCCATTGCCTCACGCAGCCGTTTGAAAAATTCTTCTAATAATTCCATGGTAATCTCACTTTTACTGCTTTCATCTTCCTTGGTTTCCGGGAAAAATGGTGCAAGCACTGCCACATAGGACCGATACTTCATTAGCATTTCACCGGTATGTTTCTTAATTCTGTCAATATCACGTACATTTCCAGCCTTTTCAAGTTCTGCCGCCATTTCCGATAAACGAATGGCTCCAATCTGCTTTGATGCACTCTTTAAAGCATGAACTTCAACCGTATATGCGGCCCAGTCTTTAATTTCAAAACAATGTTCAATCGACTCAGCCTTGGCAGGAATCACGCGATAATAATCATACAATACCTTCCAGAACAATTTCTCGGAATGCAATAACTCCATAGAAAACTTTACATCCAGATCGCCTATCGTCTCCGGAATTTTCCTGATTTCTTCTTCACGCTTCTGCCCTTCCTCTTTCTCCCTTATCTTTTGAATCTTCTCGTCCGGCAGCCACTGATGCACCTTACTAATCAATACACGAACCTCAATTGGTTTTGCGATGAAATCGTTCATTCCTTCGCTAAGGAACATTTCCCTGGTTCCGCTCACTGCATTTGCCGTCAGTGCAATAATTGGTGTATCATCACAACTTGGATACATTCTTCGAATAATTCTGGTCGTTTCCACACCATCCAGCTCCGGCATCATATGATCCATAAAAATAATGTCATAATGATTGGAATTCAGTTTCTCCAATGCTTCCTTACCGGAAAGTGCCGTATCAATCTGCATATGCAGCGGTTCTAAAAGTCCCTCTGCAACTGTCAGGTTAATCGCATTATCGTCTATAATCAAAATTTTAGCTTCCGGTGCCTCAAAGGATGTTTCTGACTCATTTTTGGTCATTTCCCCAAAATGGACTTCTTCCTGATTCAAAAGTCCGGCAAGATTCAATACCGAAAATGGTTTCTTTAAAATTTGGAAAATGCTCTGGTCCTTCCATCGTCTCACATCCGCGAACGCATCAACCAGCAGCACAATGTGTGCCCTGTTATATATTTCCGCATTTAAATCACTGATATTTAACCGTTCATAAAATTCCTGTTCCATCATGATATAAGCTTCCTGATTATTATGACCATCCAGCCAGCCAAGAACCGATTCATTAATATTTTTTGCGCCGGTTAAATTCACCGTATGTACTCCCAGTTTTACAGCGACTGTCTTGAATTCCTCTGCTACATCCTCTCTTACAAAGAATCCTGCAATAACATATTTTTCCGGATTGTTCAATGAAACAGAAGGCTTTCCATCAACAACCTTCTGTGGAATCTGAAATAAAAATGTACTTCCCTCCCCATAAACACTCTCCACCGAAATCTGTCCATTCATCAGGTCTATCAACTGCTTGCAAATAGCAAGTCCAAGTCCGCTTCCTTCCTCATTTCGGTTACGCTTACTATCCACCTGCTGGAAAGAATGAAACAGCTTGTTCATATCCTCTTCCATAATTCCGATTCCGGTATCCTTCACTGCAATCTTTAGCATAACATTTTCTTCATCAATCCGTTCAAAGCCGACAATCAGCTTTACATGACCCTTTTTGGTAAACTTGGTTGCATTATTTGCAATATTAATTAGAACTTGGCGAATGCGTAAATCGTCGCCGTATAATTTGTATGGAATGTTTGGGTCACAATCCAGCAGCAGTTCCACATCTTTATCCACCAAACGTGTCATAATGATAGTTGATACATCGTGAATCAGGCTCATTGGCTCATATTCAACTTCTATCAATTCCATCTTCCCAGCCTCAATCTTGGAATAATCCAAAATATCATTAATCAAGGTAAGCAAGGCTCTTCCGGATGACTTAATCTGATTGATGTATCCTCTTGCCACTTCCGGAAGTTCCTCACGAAGAGCCATTTCAGCCATACCAATAATGGCATTCATTGGTGTACGAATCTCATGGCTCATGTTTGCAAGGAAATCCGACTTGGCACTACTGGCGTTCACAATATTTTCTCCTTCTTTTAACGCCAGATATTTTCCATAAATCATATCCGAAAGGACGCCTGCAACAAAATAAAGGAAATTTGCCACACGATCTACCTCTTCCCTTGGCCGAACCGTGATCTGCTTCGCTGCTTCCCACAATGCGTCCTCATCAATGGACAATTCCCTTGCTGTATTTCGAATTCCTTCCTCATCCGGGTTCTCATCCAGCAAAAGTCCACTGGCAACAAAACCCATCATACGATCCTGAAGCATGATGGGTGCTACACTCTCCATCATGCCGGCATGGCAATAATTTACTACGGCATGTCCTGCACGATGTGCACTTTTTGCACTATACTTCATGCATTGTACACAAAGCATCTCTCCCATCTTATTAGGAAGGATATAATCCTTACAAAAAACAGAGAAATTTCTGCTGCTGGTTACCGGCTTTCCATTTGCATCAAAAATAGCCACCGCACCTCCAATGGACTCCACAAAAGAATCCTGGATATGCTGCAACGTCTCCACATCAATCAATTCGGTTAACTCGATATCCTCAATGCTCTTAATTGCCATAACATCACCATCCCTAATCTGTAAAGTACTCTTTTCCTTTATCCCAATGCTACATCCATTGCCATCATAATTGCAAAACCCAGCGCAAATCCTATGGTTCCAATATTGCTATGTTTTCCCTCGGAGCATTCCGGAATCAGCTCTTCCACCACAACATAAATCATGGCTCCGGCCGCAAAGGATAACAGATATGGAATGACCGGAATGAGAAACTTAGAAAGTGCTATGGTAACGATTGCCCCCACAGGCTCCACCACACCGGACAGCATGCCGTACAGGAATGCTTTTTTCTTCCCCGCTCCCGCTGCACAAACCGGCATGGAAATAATGGCTCCTTCCGGAAAATTCTGGATTGCAATTCCAATCGACAATGCAAAGGCTCCCATCAGCGTTATGGTTTCACTTTCCGCTAACATCCCTGCAAATACCACTCCGACTGCCATTCCTTCCGGAATGTTGTGAAGTGTTACCGCAAGAATCAGCATGGTCGATTTGGCAAGGGATACTTTGGGACCTTCTGCCTCATCCAGATTTACATGAAGATGTGGTATTACATGATCCAGAAACAGTAAAAAAGCAATCCCCAGCAAGAATCCCACCACTGCCGGAATAAATGACAATTTTCCCATTCCACGCTCTGCTGACATTTCCATTGCAGGAATCAGAAGCGACCAAACAGAAGCCGCTACCATTACACCGGCAGCAAATCCCGAAAGTGCTTTGGTAACCCCTTCACTTAATTTTTCCTTCATGAAAAAAACACAGGCAGCACCAAGTGTTGTTCCGATAAACGGAATCATAATGCCTAAAAATACAGTTCCCATTCCCTCTCCTTCATTCTTATCCCAAAACACATATTGACCTTATGATATAATATGTGTTATTTTCATTTCTGCTACACTTATATTTTAACATAATTTTATCCATTTACCAAATCAAATTTACTCCATCACACCATACCGGTAATCCGATAAAATAAATCCTCCCTTTCCGTCATAAGTAACATTAACTCTTACTGCATCCACAGGTGGTTTCGGTTCATCTCCGTATCTTCTCAGATAATAAGGAATAACCGAATTTTTCAATCCGATTCCTAATAACGCTTCACAGATTACCTCACCATTTTCTCCAAAAAGATAGGAAATCTGCTCACCGACACAGATATCACTAATTTCTGCTGTTTCCAGTTCTGTTCCCCTGCAGTCAATGATTGCCGTCAGCACCTTTTCCTCATCAACCCGGAGTTTAATGGAAACTCCAAAGTCGGTTGCTGTTATACCGGTTCTCTTCCTGATTTCATCCATACATACTGCATTGGACAAGGTA
>CAMEUH010000178.1 GCA_945938055.1 uncultured Eubacteriaceae bacterium
TAAGGCAAACCCTGGCAAGAATTGAGGAGTTATGCAGGGAGCAGGAAGCCGACCGGATTGTTCTGGGATATCCAAAGAACATGAATAATACGGTAGGGGAACGTGCGGTAAAGACAGAGGAATTTAAGGAAATGCTGGAACGACGGACAGGACTTCCGGTTATTTTGTGGGATGAACGGCTGACAACAGTTTCTGCAGAACGGGTTTTACAGGAATCCGGGGTTCGCAGAGAGAATCGAAAGGAATATATTGATAAGATAGCAGCGGTATTTATTTTACAGAGCTATCTGGATAATCTTTCAATGGGTGGTAAATGATATGGAGAAGATTACTTTTGCCGGAGACGGTGATGAAACATTAGAATTTTATGTATTAGAAGAAACGAGAATTAATGGAGTTGATTATATTCTGGTTACGGAGTCTGATGACGAGGAATCTGAAGCAGAATGCTACATACTTAAGGATGTATCCAAGGATGGGGATGCAGAGTCTGTTTATGAAGCAGTAGAAGATGACATGGAATTGGAAGCTGTAATGCGTGTGTTTGAAGAACTCCTTGAGGATACCGAAATAGTAAAATAGTATAGGAGAGTGTGATTTTGAAAAATGTAAATAGTGAGTCAAAGCTTAAGATTATTCCTTTAGGAGGTCTTGAGCAGATTGGCATGAATATGACTGCCTTCGAATACGAGGACAGTATTGTTGTTGTGGACTGCGGTCTGTCTTTCCCGGATGATGAAATGCTGGGAATTGACCTGGTTATTCCGGATGTTACGTATCTTAAGGATAATATTGATAAGGTAAAAGGATTTGCCATTACACATGGGCATGAGGACCATATTGGTGCGATTCCGTATGTATTAAAAGATTTGAATGTGCCGATTTATGCAACAAAGCTGACAATGGGCATTATTGATTTTAAATTAAAAGAAGCAGAGATGGAGAAGAAGGTTAAGAGGAAGGTCGTAAAATACGGACAGTCCATTAATCTTGGATGTTTCCGCATTGAGTTTATCCGCACAAATCATAGTATTGCCGGAGCAGCGGCGCTTGCCATCTATTCACCGGCAGGAATCGTGGTTCATACGGGTGACTTTAAGGTGGATTACACGCCGGTTTATGGTGCTCCGATTGATTTGCAGCGTCTTGCTGAAATCGGAAAGAAGGGTGTGCTTGCCCTGATGTCTGACAGTACGAATGCATTAAAACCGGGATTTACCATGTCGGAAAGTTCTGTTGGAAAGACTTTTGATACGTTATTTAACGATAATCGTGGAAGCAGAATTATTATTGCTACCTTTGCTTCCAATGTGGACCGTGTTCAGCAGATTATTAATTCTGCCGTGAAATATGGTAGAAAAGTTGTTATTGAAGGCAGGAGCATGGTCAATATTATTGGCGTTGCAAAGGAACTGGAGTATATTAATTATCCGGATGGAACGGTCATTGATGTGGAAGAGATGAAGAACTATACGGATGAACAGATTGTACTGATTACCACGGGAAGCCAGGGAGAATCCATGGCAGCTCTTTCCAGGATGGCGGCATCCCTTCACAGAAAGGTAACCATTCATCCGGGTGATACGGTTATTTTCAGTTCTACGCCAATTCCGGGAAATGAAAAGTCGGTTGCAAAGGTCATTAATGAGCTTTCCATGAAGGGAGCTAAGGTTATTTTCCAGGATACCCATGTATCCGGTCATGCCTGTGAGGAAGAATTAAAGCTGATTTATTCCCTTGTTAAGCCAAAGTATGCCATTCCGGTACATGGTGAGTACCGTCACCTGGCAGCAAATGCTGAAATTGCGGAGCATATGGGAATTCCAAAAGAAAATATTTTTGTAATGTTTAAGGGTGATGTTCTGGAACTGAATGACGAATCAGCACAGATTACGGGAACCGTTCAGACCGGAGCCATTCTGGTGGATGGTCTTGGCGTTGGAGATGTAGGTAACATTGTGCTGCGTGACCGTCAGAATCTTGCAGAAAATGGTATTATTGTAGTGGTTATGACACTGGATAAATATTCCAGCCAGCTGCTTGCAGGACCAGATATTGTTTCCAGGGGATTTGTCTATGTGAGAGAATCCGAAAATCTGATTGAAAATGCAAGAATGGTTGTAGAAGAAGCAGTGGAGAACTGCCTGTACAGAAATGTTACGGACTGGGGTAAACTAAAGAATGTGGTAAAAGATACCCTGAGTGATTACATGTGGAAAAATCTTAAGAGAACACCAATGATTCTTCCGATTATCATGGAGGTGTAAGGGACATGAGCCGTGTGGATGAGTTAGCTGCTGAACTTGCAAAAGCAATAGTGGAAAGCGAAGAGTACAAGGATTTTTTGCGGTGCAAAGAAGAAATCAGTAAGAATCCGCAGCTTTATCAGGCGGTAAATGAGTTGCGCAGACATAATTTTGAACTTCAGAATACAGAAGGCGTTGCGGATATGTATGAGGAGGTTGTCAGAATTTTTGATAAGTATGCATATATTCGAACAAATGTGGTTGCAAATCAGTTCCTTCGGGCGGAGTTAAGCGTTTGTCGGATGATACAGGATATACAGCGTACACTGATTGAAGACATGGATTTTGATGTGGATTTCCTGGGGTAAGACGCAAAAGGGGAGTGAAGTCATGGGAAAAGTAAGCACGGATAGCGTAAGCGCGATTATAAGAACAGTCATTAACATTTCAATTAATATTCTGGTTTTGGCAATTGTCATGATGCTGATTTATACTTATTCAGGAAAGGCATATGAATTTGGAAAAGCAATTTTTGAAGAACAGGCAATGGACACTGCAGAATCTGCAAGAAATGTTGTAGTGACCATACCGAAGAATGCATCCGATAAAGATGTTGCTGCGCTTATTAAAAAAGCCGGACTGGTGGAAGATAAAAATGTGTTTCTGATTCAGCTGGTTCTTTCGGATTATAAGGGAAAAGCAGTTCCGGGAACTTATACGCTTTCAACGGCAAATACGCCAACAGAAATTATGCAGATTATCTGCGAAATGACAGAAAATGAGGAAAAGAAGAAATGATAATCGATGAAAGAATGGTATCCTTTATTAATTCATTTGATTCCGGTGACAGCGACATTGTAGAAGAAATTGAACGACAGGCAATCGCGGACCGGGTCCCGATTATCAGACAGGAGATGGGGAGCCTGCTTAAGGTGTTAATCGCCTTAAAAAAACCGTCCACTATTTTGGAAGTAGGTACGGCAGTAGGTTACTCATCTATTCTTATGGCAGAAAACATGCCTAAAGATGCTGCCATAACAACCATAGAAAAATACGAAAAACGAATTCCGGTGGCAAGGGAGAATATTAAGAAAGCAGGATATGAAGACCGAATAACCCTAATTGAGGGAGATGCAATGGAGGTCATGAAAGAACTTACCGGCCCATATGACATGATTTTCATGGATGCGGCAAAGGGACAGTATATTCACTTTCTTCCGGAAGTCATGCGGCTTCTGGCACCGGGTGGTATGCTGATTTCGGATAATGTTCTTCAGGAAGGGGACATTATTGAATCAAAATTTGGTGTGGTGAGAAGAAACAGAACCATTCATATGCGGATGCGGGAATATATTTATGCCATTACGCACATGGAGGGGCTGATTACTTCCATTGTTCCGATTGGTGATGGAATTACGCTTAGCGTTAAGAAGGAATGCGAAACACAGGAACAGGAGGAAAAATGAGACATCCAGAATTATTGATTCCGGCGAGTAGTCTGGAAGTATTAAAGACAGCGGTTATATTTGGTGCGGATGCGGTTTATATTGGCGGCGAAGCATTTGGATTAAGGGCAAATGCCAAGAATTTTTCCATGGAAGAGATGAAGGAAGGAATTGCATTTGCGCATGCACATCAGGTAAAGGTTTATGTGACAGCGAACATTCTGGCACATAACAGGGACTTAGATGGGGCAAGAGCTTATTTTGAAGAATTAAAGGATGTAGGACCGGATGCACTGATTATTTCCGATCCTGGCATTTTTACCATAGCAAGGGAAGTCCTGCCGGACATGGAAATTCATATTAGTACGCAGGCGAATAATACCAATTATGGAACGTATCTGTTCTGGCATAAGATGGGTGCAAAGAGAGTGGTATCCGCAAGAGAACTTTCGCTTGCGGAAATAAAGGAAATCCGGGAGCATATCCCGGATGATCTGGAAATTGAAACATTCATTCATGGAGCAATGTGTATTTCCTATTCAGGAAGATGTCTTTTAAGCAGTTTCCTGACAGGAAGGGATGCAAATCAGGGAGCATGTACCCACCCGTGCAGATGGAAATACACACTTATGGAAGAAAAACGTCCGGGGGAGTACATGCCGGTTTTTGAAAATGACCGTGGAACATATATTTTTAATTCCAAGGATTTATGCATGATTGAGCATATTCCGGAATTGATGGAAGCGGGCATTGACAGTTTCAAAATAGAAGGCAGGATGAAGACGGCACTTTATGTGGCTACGGTTGCCAGAACTTACAGAATGGCAATTGATGATTATAAAAGGGACCCGGAATACTATAGAAGCCGTATTCCGTTTTATAAGGAAGAAATATCCAAGTGTACTTACCGTCAGTATACCACAGGCTTTTTCTTTGGTAAGCCGGATGGAAATACACAGATTTATGATAATAATACTTACTGCAGGGAATACACGTATCTTGGAATCGTGGGCGAAAAAAATGCAGAAGGGCTGTATCGCATTGAACAGCGGAACAAGTTTTCGGTTGGTGAGACCATTGAGGTCATGAAGCCGGATGGACGAAATATTGAAGCCGTGGTACAAAAAATTACAGATGAAGCCGGAAACAGTCAGGATTCGGCACCGCATCCAAAACAGGTTCTTTACATTGATCTGGGTGTGGAATTAAGTGAATACGATATTCTTAGAAGAAAAGAATAGTTTTGGAAAGGCACTTTGGAGCCATTTTATTCATATGATGTATAAAATGACTTTGAGGTGCTTTCTTGAAAGTATTTGAAAAACCATTGTCAGCAGCAGAAGAAAAGCATTACCTTCAAAAATTGAAAGAAGGAGACATGACGGCTCAGGAAATCCTTATCAGAAAGAACATGCGTCTTGTGGCACACATGGTTAAGAAGTATTCCTCAAGTGATATAGAGAATGAAGACATGATTTCCATCGGAACTGTGGGACTGATTAAGGCCATCAAAAGTTTTGACATGGAAAAAGGGAGCAGGCTGGCAACTTATGCTGCAAAATGTATTGATAATGAGCTACTCATGACGCTTCGAAGTAACAAAAAAAGAAACAGGGAAGTTTCCTTGAACGAACCGGTTGGAACTGACAAGGAAGGAAATGAAATCAGCCTGATTGATTTTATGGAAAGCCCGGATAGTGATGTTTATCAGGTTGTGGAGCTGAATCATGAAATCCGATGGCTGAAGGAGGCAATTCAGCAAAAACTGAATCCAAGAGAAAAACAGGTCATTGCATTACGATACGGATTATACGGGGGAAAGGAAAACATGCA
>CAMEUH010000179.1 GCA_945938055.1 uncultured Eubacteriaceae bacterium
ATCAATACCGGAAACGCATTGCCAAAAATCACATAAATGCTATACGCATCTTTTGCCGTACGAAGCACATCTCCATTGTCCAGCAGCACGGCATAATAAAACGTGTTACGGGACATGGTTGAGGAAATCCTCACATCACTTCCCTCTCCATGCTTACGTGCTTCGATAACCTCCGGCCGGTTCTGATGATTATCCATGCTGTCATGGTCGGCTTCATTTTCATAAAGAACCCGCCCTTCTGCATCAATCAGCGTCACCCGGACATTTTCCGGTGTGATGTTGGAAACAGAAGCCATCATCCCCTCATCGGACTCCATAATAATCTGTGCATATCCTTTCAGGTCTTCAATAATCTGCTGTTTAAAAATATTGTAGCAGACCAGAACGGACATAAAAAGTGTGGCAATCACCGCAAATATTCCAATTATGATAAATTGGGCATTAATCTTCTTTTTCAACTAAATACCCCACATTCCTTACTGTTTTTATGGTAACCTTTGATTCCTTAATTTTCTGTCTTAAATTCTTTATATGCATGTCCAGCGTCCTGGACTCGCCCTCAAAATCCGTATCCCAGACACGTTCCATGATGACATCTCTCGTCATTACAATGCCGGCATTGTTAATCAGAAGTTTTAGAAGTTCAAATTCCTTATAGGTCAGTTCACATGGCTTATCATTTACATATACCATGTGCTTGTCGCCATCAATAAAAATATCCTCAAAGGAAATCAGCTTTTTCTCCTCAAGGTCTTCACTTCTTCGAAGAATAGCCTTAACTCTTGCAATCAGCTCCATGATGCCAAACGGCTTGGTAAGATAATCATCTGCCCCCACATCAAGACCTTTTACCTTGTCAATTTCCGTTGTCTTTGCCGTAACCAGAATCACCGGGACACGCTTGGTCTCCGGATTACTGCGCAGTTTTCTGACAATATTAAGCCCATCATCATCCGGCAGCATGATATCCAGAAGAATCAGCTTCGGAATGCGTTCTGCAATTTTTTTGTAAAAATCTTTTGCACACTCAAACTCCACAACGGTATAACCACTGTTTTTTAATGCAAAGCTCTCAATTTCCCTGATATTACTGTCATCTTCCACAACATATATTAATGCCATACATCCTCCTATTCCGGAAGTTCATACTTTGTCAGATAACTCTGATACATCTGTTTAAATCCGGTATTATCATTTCTTTTAACCATATCCAGATACTCATGTGTTTCAAAACTATCTTCATTAATCTGTAATAAGCAAACGGCAATATTGGAACAATGGTCTGCAACTCTTTCAAAATTGGTTGTGATGTCAGAAAGAACAAAACCAAGTTCAATGGTACACTTACCCTTTCTAAGGCGTTTGATATGACGTTTCTTCAATTCTTCATTAATCACGTCAATAACCTCTTCCAGTGGTTCAATGGTCTTTGCCAGATCAGCATCTTCATTTTCAAATACTACAACGGACTTATCCACGATTTCCCTGATTGCATCCACAAAAACAGCCAGTTCCTTCTTCGCCTTATTGGAGAATTCCATCTCCTTTTCTGCCATCTTTCTTACTGCTTCCACGATATTTACGGAATGGTCAGACAATCTTTCAAAATCGCCAATGGAGTGGAGAAGAATGGAAATAGTTCTGCTGTCCCGCTCCGACAAATCCTTACTGCTTACTTTTACCAGATAGGTTCCAAGCTCATCCTCATACTGGTCCACCGTATCTTCCAGTTCCATGACTCTTTCAGCTTTCTTCTCATCATAGGCACTAATCAAATCAATGGCCATAAATAAGCCTTCCTTTGCAAGAAGTGCCATTTTAACTGCCACATTTCTACACTGTTCCACCGCATAGGATGGTGTATCCAGAAATCTGTCGTCCAGCAGACTGAAATCGGAAAAAACTTCTCCCTTTTCTTCTTCGGTTTCCGGTATGGTAACATATGCCAGTTTCTCCAGTTTCTTTCCAAATTGAAGTAACACCGCCGTTGCAAACAAATTGAAAATCGTATGCACTGCCGCTATGCCAAATGCCGTTGCCGATTCCTCCAAAAACGGAAAATCCACAAAAATATTCAGGGTATAGAATAAAATCAGGAACAAAACCGAACCGATAATATTGAAATATAAATGCACCAATGCCGTTCTCTTGGCATTCTTACTTGCTCCAATACAGGAAAGGATTGCCGTTACACAGGTACCGATATTCTGACCCATGATAGTCGGAATTGCCGTAGAGAACTTAACCGCTCCCGTAAGACACAATGCCTGTAAAATACCAACCGACGCAGAAGAACTCTGAATCACTGCCGTAAGCAATGCACCAACAATCACGCCCAGAACCGGATTTGAAAACATTAACAGAATGTTCGTAAAACCAGGTTCATTCGCCAACGGTTTTACCGCACCACTCATGGTTTCCATTCCAAACATTAAGATTCCAAAACCAATCAGAATGGATCCTATGTCATGCTTCTTTTCCCTCTTGGAAAACATGATAAAACAAACGCCAATTAACGCCAATATCGGTGAAAATGAGGTTGGTTTGAGAAGCTGGATGAAAATACTGTCTCCCTCCAGTCCGGAAAGTCCCAGAATCCATGAAGTAATTGTAGTACCAATATTGGCACCCATAATAATTCCTACTGCCTGTGACAGCTTCATGATTCCCGAATTTACAAAACCAACCACCATGACCGTGGTAGCAGAAGAAGACTGAATCACCGCCGTTACGCCTGCACCAAGCAACACAGCTGAAAGAGGATTGGCTGTCAATTTTTCCAGAACCTTTTCCAATCTTCCGCCAGAAAGCTTACTAAGTCCCGCTCCCATGGTATCCATTCCATACAAAAAGAGCGCAAGACCTCCTATCATCGTTAACACATCAAAAATATCCATAACCGACTCCTTAATTTCTACTTAAGTAAAACTACCTGTTCATACTATAACACAAATGTAAAATATAAAACATTTCTATGTAAATTTTATGTAAAATTTTACACGAACTTTAAAACGCTTTCAACAGATTTTTCATCCATTGATTTTTGCATGTATATTCACTATAATGAATTTGGTGTTGAAAGTACCTGGATGGGATATAGGAGATGCAGTTGTCTGGGTCGATTCATTGATTCAGGCGTTTTCCGTAGAATATTAGAATTTCTTAATGTTCTATCACATACCCAGCAATTCCCTAACACGATGTTAGGGAAAGGCTTCCACCCGACAGGAGGTCGGATTGGAAGCCGATTGCGTCAAGAATCACTCATATAAAATAGAACATTTAGAAATTCTTATATTCGCAGGTCACGCCTGAATCAATGAATCGACCCAGACAACTGCATCTCCTGTATCCCATCCGGATATTTTCAACACCAATCATTTCGTATTCGCATATTATAATTTTATATTTTTATTCAGGAGGTATTATCATGAAAGTACTTTTATTTAACGGAAGTCCTCACGCAAAAGGCTGTACATATACAGCTTTATGTGAAATTGAAAGAGAATTACAGAAAAATGGAATTGAAACGGAAATTTTTCATATAGGAACCAATCCAATTGGTGGTTGTATGGGATGTGGTGCCTGCTCAAAGATTGGTAAATGCGTCCAGGATGATGTTGTAAATATTGCAGCTCAAAAAGTGGAGGAAGCTGATGGCTATATCTTTGGTTCTCCGGTTCATTACGCCGCGCCAAGCGGTGCCATGGTTTCCTTTATGGACCGGCTTTTCTGTTCCTGTGGAAAAAAGATGTCCTATAAGCCTGCTGCCAGCATTATTTCAGCAAGAAGAGGCGGAACAACCGCTGCCTATGACCAGTTAAACAAATACATTGGTATTAACAACATGATTATGGTTCCTGCACCTTATTGGAACATGGTTTATGGTTCCTGTCCTGAGGATGTATTAAAGGATGAAGAAGGTCTCCAGAACATGCGTATGATTGGAAAAAACATGAGCTGGCTGTTAAAACTGATTGAATCCGGAAAGCAGAACGGACTTTCTCATCCGGAGATGGAATCCAAAATTAAGACAAACTTTATACGATAAGTTTTCTTCCCATCTCAGATTCAATCTTTTCATAAAAAAGCGGAAAGAAAATGATATCAGCTTTCTTTCCGCTTTTTACCTGATCTTTCTTTTTGAATTATAAATTAAATTGCTCTACTGGCCGGAAAATTCCTCCATCATATGCAAGACAACAATTCTCATATACAATAGTTTAATAGTTCCGATGGATGATCAATGACCGCATCCGCATGATTTTCAATCAGTTCCTCCCGTGTTCGAAAGCCCCATGTCACACCGACTGTAAAAATTCCTGCTGCCTTGCCAGTCTTCATGTCCACAGAAGTATCTCCCACATAAATGCACTCTTCACGACGGACATTAAGTCTCTCCATTACCATAAACGCCCCGTCCGGACTCGGTTTCCGATTCACATGATCCATCTGTCCCTGAATATCATCAAAAAATCCTTTGCCATAAACCGCTTCCACTACCTTTATGGAATTGGCATGTGCCTTATTGGAGAGAACAGAAAGAAGCATCCCTTTTTCTTTTAATGCCTGTAATGTTTCTCTCATTCCATCATACGGCGTACATCCCACATGACAACGATCTTTAAATAATTCAATATACCTTGGCATGACTTCCTCATAATTTCTTAATTCCACATCACCCGCTGCCCGCAGGGCACGTTTTATTAATTCATACTGCCCGTCCCCGGCAAAATATTTATATGCCTCCACAGGCTGAGGCTTTAGTCCCTTTTCCACAAGGCAGTCATTGACACATGATGCAATCGCTCCCACGGAATCCACAATCGTTCCATCTAAATCAAAAATAAACGCCTTTTTCATTTTCATAATCTCCCTCTACAAAAATTGTTTCACGACCGGAATCTGTTTCATGATTGCCGTTATCACAAACCCAATCGCAAAGACTGTCACATCCAGCAAAATAACAATAATGAGCATGTACCCATTCCATACTTCCGCCCATTTTTCAAATACCGGCATGACAAGGCTGATGAGATAATCGGAAAACAAATAGATTCCAAAGGTACAGGAACCGACAAAGGAAAGGGGCTTTGTCCACCTGGTGCTGCTTTTTTTCAGACCTCTTTGTGTCATGTACTTTATCATCAGAAATACCAGAATACTAAGTGCCACATAAAAAACATTGTCATACACAATCAGACGATATGCCGTATCCGAACCATTCACGACACCACGGTAAGTATAAGCATACAAAAATCCCACAATCAGAAATCCTGCCATAACACCTGCCGCCATGAATAACTTAAAATCATATTTTTCCAAATCCACATAGTTATCCAGGTAATATCCAAGCATCACAATTCCAACAGAGGTTGCAAATAAAGGCAGTGAAAAATGTGCATTATAGTCCGTAATAAAGCTAAAAGAACAAATTCCCAGTGCAAAGAAAAAGAAATACCAGTAATCCACTTTCCGGAAATTCCGTACCATCCGCTG